>JAQBNG010000220.1 GCA_028288675.1 Flavisolibacter sp.
CACCCAAAGCCGCTTTCTTAACCGCACGGGCAAGTGTATCTTTCATTGATCCGTCCTTTTCAGCAAGAAGTAGTTTAGCCATTTCTGTTTTTGTAATAGGTCTTGCACGGGCATACATATAACGATAAACCGGCTTACCACCGGTGGTGCTTTGAACCTCGCTCCACTTCCAGGTTCCATAGCCAATAAACAAGTCAGAAGCCAGCCGGGTAGCAACAGATTCTACTTCCGCATCCGATGAAACCGAATACGCTTTCAGCATACCTGCAGCGTTATTGCCAAAGCGTTTTTGTACTGCCTTTGTATAATTATCAACCGTTGGATTATCAGGCCCTAAAATACCTCTGTAACTACTTTCCTCCGAGTTCCAACCCACTAATAAGGGCACATGCGCCTGCTCACCTGCCGTATAGATCTGCATAGGTGGTTTAGGAAAAAACCATCCATCCACTGTTACCGGGAACCGTGGCGCATTGGGCTTTTCGGCCGCCTCTAAAATTTGTTGCGCAGGCAATGCCCGCAGTTCAGCCAATGATGTTGCACCAAGACTATCCGCAAACCGGACACCGGCTTTTTCTACTTCGGCAAGTGGCGCCGGCGCATTAGTTCCCAGTAAAGAACCACTCTCGCCGATTGCACCGGCAATTAAATTTTTAGATAGAGGTGATGCCATTTGCGCACTTACAGAAAAAGACCCGGCTGACTCCCCGGCAATGGTAACCTTAGCAGGGTCGCCGCCAAAAGCAGCGATGTTTTTTTGTACCCATTGCAGCGCTGCCGATTGGTCTAACAAACCATAGTTACCCGATGCTTTATGGGGAGATTCTTTAGTTAATTCAGGATGGGCAAAGAAGCCGAAAACAGAAAGGCGATAGTTAACAGTAATAGCGATAATTCCTTTGCGTGCCATGCTCTCCCCTTCGTACCGAAACTCAGACCCATCGCCGGCACGAAAGCCGCCACCATAAAAATAAACGAGCACTGGCAGCCGTTCTGGTGATGATTTTGCAGGCGACCAAATATTCAAATAAAGACAGTCTTCGCTTACTCCATCGGAACGAAAAATCATATCGCTAAAAATAGGAAGCTGCATGGCACGGGGGCCAAATTTATCTGCCTTACGTACACCTGACCAATTCTTCACTGGTTGAGGTTCTCTCCATCGAAGGTTACCCACAGGTGGTGCTGCGAAGGGGACACCTTTAAAAATATTTATACCCGAACTGTGGGTTCCCTGCACGATACCGTTTGCTGTTTTAACCTGCGGCGATGCAGGATTATTAAGCTGCGCAGATGTTATCATGCATATAAGGATTGAAGGCAAGAAGAAAAGGAAATATTTTCTCATGAATATCATTTTGAATTGAACCTGAATAGTACTTAACCACTAACTATACTTTCGGCAACTTATAGCCGTTGTGATATTCTTTCATCAGGTATTGTTTATTAATATCCTTGTCAGTAAACTCATGCTTTGCATCATTCCATTCTAATTTTTTTCCGCTGCGGAAAGCGAGGTTGCCCATTTGCGCCACGGTGGCAACATGAGCACCGGCCTGGATTGAACATTTCAGGTCTTCCATCTTACGCGATTTTATAACACCAACCCAATTCACCATGTGCTTATCAAGGCCGTTGTCGGAAGCTTTTACCAGCGGCTTACTCACTTTGCTTTTGCTTTGTCTTTCTTCAATTACTTCCCATCCGCCCCTGTTCAAAATGAGTGTTCCATTATTACCAATGTAGGCAATGCCATGGTCGCGATTGTACGATCCATTGTCAATACCCATAGCCGAATCCCAAACCATATTAAAGCCGTCAAACTCGTATAAGGTGGTTAGCGTATCGGGTGTTTCTTCATATAGATCCGGGTAAGCAAAGCGGCCTCCCAATGCTGAAATTGATTTAGGTATAGGCGACTTCATTCCAAGTAAACCATAGTCTAAAAGATGCACGCCCCAGTCAGTCATAAGGCCACCGGCATAATCCCAGAACCAGCGAAAATTAAAATGAAAACGGCTGCTGTTAAACGGACGTTTTTCAGCAGGTCCCAGCCAGCTTGCATAATCAACACCGGCAGGTGGCGCCGAATCTGGCACTACGGGTCCGGGCTTCATCCATCCCTGGTAGCACCAAACTTTTACAGTTCTTATATTGCCTAACTGGCCGCTTTGTACAAAATCAACTGCATCCTGGAAATGCTGCTGACTGCGTTGCCATTGACCAGCCTGCACCACTTTATTATACCGTTGCTGAGCGGCTACCATAGCCCTGCATTCTCCTATAGAATTGCCCACCGGCTTTTCTACATACACATCTTTTCCGGCAGCTACCGCATCCATCATCATCAGCGCATGCCAGTGGTCCGGCGTGCCGATAATTACAGCATCAATTGCCTTATCATCCAACAGGCGCCGGTAGTCATTATAGGTTTTAACCTTGGCGGCATCCACTTTCAGGGCGGCCAACTCGCCCATGCGTTTGTCCAGGGCATTTTTATCAACATCGCATATTGCAACAAGGTTAACTCCGGGAATTTTTATCGCAGCCTTTACATCAGACCAGCCCATGCCGCTAATGCCGATAACACCGATGTTTAACTGATCGCTTGGCGATACCTTGTTTTTGAAAATGGCGAACGCAGGGTTGCTGAATGCCGACAATAATAAACCGCCGCCAACAAAGGAAGCGGAGGTCTGTACAAATTTTCTACGGGATGTCATCAGTATTAATTTTATTCATTTAGAAAGCTGTGAAAAGAATCAGTTTTACCGGGCTGGCAGCTATGCAAATTGGAAGATAAATAAAAGCACATAGAAGCTAAAAAAAATAAAGAGGCTGTGTAAGTAGTTACTTGTTGATACCTGGATCTTAACCAATAAATTATTTCCCAATAGCCTGATAACAGCAATCACTGCGTGAAAAGCAAAATTGTTTGGAACTTTTCTTGATATACCTATTGCTAAATCACAAATAGCATGAAAGGCATTAGCAGAGATAGTATGGCAACATTTATAGGATTGGCTCTCTTAGTAATGAGCTGTAGCCGGCAAACAAAGGATAGTGATATAAAAGCCGACATTACCACAAAGGCAAAAACTGAAATTGGATTTGCAGGTGTGGAGTATACGGTACAAAATGGCGTGGTGAATTTAGCCGGACTATGCCCATCAACAAAAGAAAAAGATAAGATAGAAGCGACAGTACGAAAGATTGCCGGCGTGAAGAACGTTGTTAATGCAACCAGGATTGGGCCTGTGGTAATTGATGAAAATTTTTCGCTGAAACAATCGGTTGACAGTGTATTGAAACCATACAATATGGCCACTGCACAAGTGAGTAATGGACGGGTTATAGTAACAGGGCGGGTGGAACAAAAAAAGCTGCAGTCTATAACAGAAGCATTCCGTGAACTTAACGCCGGCCAGATTGACAACCAGTTAACCGTTCAATGAAAAACCCGGCAGTTAACTAAGGCTTTTTAATTACTGGAAACTTGATATTATTCAACCACTGCAATAACCAATGGCAGCATTCTTGTAAGATTCAATTTTGTATTTACACTTCATGCCCGATAAATTTTTGAATGCTGAATAGCGATAAGAACGTAAAAGAGTGCGACGCAACGGAAGATAAATAGTGGCACTTATGTTGGGTACAAAAAAGCCATTGCACATCTTTTTATACGGCGTGAAGTAAAAAGCAATACATCATTTCATAATTAATAAAAACAAGTTTATGGCAAGTAAGGATATTGAAGAAAGTCAACAACAAAGCCAGGGCATCACCATTGGTACGCAAGGCAACGAAGACATGCCGGTTCCGGGAGCTACACATGGTAACCACCAGCCAAAGAAACACCCGGTTGATCTGCATATTCCTAACCAGGAAAATTCATCGGCTACCAACCAGCGGAAGGCAGAAGATGCACGTACTGAAAATGAGTAAACCTTAAGCAAGTAGTCAAATCGAAATTTCAGAAACCTTTACTTTAAAACAACCTGTATGAGCACTAAAGAACATGCCGATAATAAAGGCCTCGATGGCAGTACAACAAGGTACAAAGGCGAAAGCCAGCAATCGCACCAGAAAGGAGCGAAAAGTGTTGCAAAGCGCAACACAGGCAAACACAAAAAAGATGAATCGGATGGTGCTGACCATAACACAACAAAGAGACAACAGAACAGTATTTAGTAAAAAAACAGGCCACCTTAAACAAGTGGCCTGTTTACTATATAAAAGGTACCAAAAGCTAGGAGCTACAACTCAGCATAGAACATCCTTCTTTTTGACTGGCCCATGCAGGCCGTTTTTTAAAAAATTCATCATGCGCATTGCTGTAGGGTTCTTTCATTGCATGCTGCAACTTTTTGAATAACGTATCATCGCCTTTTTCCAACTCTTCAATAGCCTGGTGCAGCAAATAATTACGTAAGATAAACCGCGGCGCGGTCGCCTTCATTTTAGTACTTGCTTCGTCTTTACTGATAGTATTTCTTTCTATTCTTTCTGAATACATCCGAAGCCAATTGTACAAAATTTCTTCGTCTTGCGTTGACAGCTCGTCATAAAAACTTTCATTAAAATGATCTAACACCTCCTGTTTATTATCTATTCCAATGCCGGGTTGAAAGTCAATCAGAAGCTGGTAAAATATTGTCATGTCTGGTTGCACTGAAGCCAGCATTTTTTCCAGCTCTGTAAACAATACAACATCATCAGTGCTCACACTATCCAGCCCAATTTTATTTCCCAGCATAGCATAATACTTCTTCCAAAAAACATCATCATAAGTGTCCAACACTTTCACCAATTCCTCTTTATTTGAAAGTACCGGAAGAATAGCGCCACCCAAACAACCGAGATTCCATTTCGCAACTGATGCCTGTCTGCCAAAAGCATATCTTCTTCCGGGAAGGTCGGTAGTGTTAGGGGTAAAATTCAGATCATAATTATCAACAAAAGAGTAAGGACCATAATCTATGGTAAGCCCAAGTATAGACATGTTATCCGTATTCATCACCCCATGAACAAATCCTACCCTTAACCATTCTACCATCAGGCTGGCTGTGCTTTCCACTACTTCTTTATACCACTTTATTATCTTGTCTTCACCTTCAATATGTGGGAAGTACTTTTCAATTGTCCAGTCAATGAGTTGCCGCAAATTATTTGTCTCCCCTCTGGAAGCTAAAATTTCAAAATTACCAAAGCGTATGAAAGTTGGTGCTACTCTCATTACAATAGCGCCAGGTTCATAGGCGGCATTTCCATCGTAAAACATATCACGCATAACCGGCTCCCCGGTACTTACCAAACTCAATGCTCTTGTAGTAGGAACACCGAGGTAATGCATTGCCTCACTCATGAGGTATTCACGAACCGATGATCGTAACACGGCCCTGCCATCTGCTCTCCTGCTGTATGCCGTTGGACCGGGGCCTTTTAATTGCAGTTCCCATTTTTTACCTTTTGATGTAACCAACTCTCCTAGTGTTATCGCCCTCCCATCGCCTAGCTGGCCAGCCCAATTACCAAACTGGTGGCCACCATAACAGGCAGCATAAGGTTTCATAGATGGTAAAACAAAATTGCCACCGAGTATATCAATATCTTTTTGATTATCCGGTTTTTCGAGCTCCAGCTCATTGGCCAGTTCATCACTCCAGGCAAGCAGCGTTACTTTTTCAACCGGTGTAGGCAAGGCCTTGCTATAAAACATACCGGGAGTTTGACGGGGCTTTTTGCTTCCGCTTTCATCACCCTTAAAATTTGATACAAAATCATTCTTAAATTCTATGTTGCCCAGGTTTTTCATAATATCACTTAAACATTTCTATTGATTATTTGCGTTGTTCTATCTCTTCATCCATACGAAACGAATGAAGCGTAGAGTGTATTACAATTACTTTGCCTATCCTGTTTTTTAGTAACAATGGCAGTAAGATCAGCAAGGTTAAAATTGAAACATGAGCTTTTCACTTTGGTCAAACCATTTACATTTGCGGCTTTATAAATGAGGAGATGGAACAAAGAAGCGGATCAATTTATACTCTGAAATTTTGGGCTCTTTGCTCCAGCTCGTTTCTTTTTTCGTCCAGCTTTAATATGCTGATACCAGAGCTGCCTGCTTACCTGAGCAGCATGGGAGGTGCTGCCTATAAGGGTTACATTATCGGACTGTTTACGTTGACAGCCGGCTTGTCGCGGCCTTTTAGCGGACGCCTTACCGATACCATTGGCCGTGTGCCTGTAATGGCAATTGGCTCCTTGGTTTGCTTTGTATGCAGTTTGTTATACCCAATGCTTACAACCGTTGCAGGGTTTTTATTGCTTCGCCTTTTTCATGGTTTTTCTACCGGATTTAAGCCCACAGCTACTGCCGCTTACATTGCCGATGTTATTCCTGTTAATCGCTGGGGCGAGGCCATGGGCATACACGGACTTTGCTTTAGTACAGGCCTTGCAATAGGTCCTGCCATCGGCGGGTTGATAACAGCTCATTATAACATCAATTTTTTATTTTATGCTTCTTCCCTGTTTGCATTGGCGTCTATCATCATCTTATATAATTTAAAAGAAACACATCCGGAAAAACAACGCTTTCGCTTTTCACTGCTTAAAATAAAAAGAAAAGATGTTTTAGAACCACTTGTGCTGCCAGCGGCTATTGTTACCTTTTTAGGCTATATAAGTTATGGCGCCCTGCTTACTTTAATACCCGATTGGAGCGAACACCTAGGCATCACTAATAAAGGAACCTTTTTCGTGGTATTTACCGTTTCTTCTTTATTAGTTCGCTTTGTTGCCGGCCGTCTTTCCGACCGCAAGGGAAGGGTATTTGTTTTGCGGATCGCCCTTATTTTGATTGCGATTTCCGTCACCCTTTTAGGTCTTGCATCATCGGCCGCCATTTTATTGAGTGCTGCGTTTTTATATGGCATTAGTACCGGGCTTTTTTCCCCGGCTACTTCTGCATGGACAGCCGATTTGAGTAGTGAAGAACATCGTGGCCGCGGCATGGCTACCATGTACATTGCGCTGGAAGCGGGTATCGGACTTGGCGCTATGGTAGCCGGCTGGGCTTTCCAGGATCATTTGGAAAGAGTGCCATTTATATTTTATGGATGTGCGCTGACAAATGTTATTGGGTTGGTTTATTTGGTGCTGAAGGAGAGAAGGGAGGTTGTTTTGGTCGAGTCTTTATAAGAAGGAGTGTAAAGGCTATAGTACATGGGTAGGTAGATCAATCAGGGTTCTACCAAATCAGAATAACACATAACGACCGAATATTGCTTTGCAGGTGGGATATTAGGATTCAGTCTGCCCACAACCGCTGACGATTGAATTATACACTTGAAGTTAAGAACCAACGCTGAATGTTGTTTGTCCTGCAACCGATGCGTGGCTTTGGGAAACTGCTGATTGTACTTCCGTCAAGGCCAACTTGCAGCAATACACTTGTTGTACGCTGGCTTTCTGTATATTTCTATAAGCATCATTTTTTGAAATTAATTTTCCCACAAGGAATTTCTTTACCGTTAACACTATAAAAAAGATTTTGCTCTTTTATGCTAAGTCCTGTACGTATTGCTCCACTGATTCCTGTAAATGATACTCCGCCTGCACCTCGATCAGAGAGCGCCAGAGTTACTACATAAAAAGCACTTGAACCTTTTGGATTAATAGTTTTTTTCAATGAAGAAGATTTAAAAAGACTATTATCTAAAAAAGATTTTATTGTCAGACCATAATCATACAAGGGTTCTTTATCAATTGACATTGTGTCGGAAGGAAGAAGTAATTTCATAAAGTTGCCCGATGAAGCTGGAATCTCAAATGAATCTAAAGGAAAATCAATTGTGGCTTCAAGAGGATTAGATGTTTCATTTATTATTTGAGTCCAAAATACAGCATAAACATATTTCCTACCTTTTAGATCAGTATAGTTTATTCCACTTTTTGGAAAGCTGTTTTGTATAATTAGACGTGCACCGTTAGACTCAGTATATTCATATTTAGTGTTGAATTTTATTTTAATAAGGGTAGTCAGTGACTTTTGGCTTTGGACATTTTTTGTCGAATCTAAAATTCCTGTATAAACGGAATCTGTTGTTGATTTACTGCTTTGCGCGGAGCAAAAAAATCCTGTTGTCACCATAATCAATATCAGTATACTTTTTTCCATCTTTTTATTTTTTTCAGCTTGCGCACAACTAATCATATCCGCCACCTGCGGGAATTTTAAACAAAGGATGAATGTTAATCGGAGTTTTCAACATCCTCGAAGCCTGGGTATGGCATAAATCACATTGCCCGAAACAGATAAATTGAAGACCTTTTTTTCGATAGAAGGAAGTACCAGTTTCCACGTTTTCCCCTTGTCTGTTGATTTAAAAATGCCGTCAGGATGACCACATAAGAAGTTTTCACCAACCTGCATAATTGAGGTAATGGTGGCATTCACCGGAAGCCCTTCATCAATAGACTGCCAGGTTTTTCCGCCGTCGTAGGATGTTCGTACTTTCCTGGTATCCGATGCTGTTGGGTAAAAGATAACAGCGAAGCCACCTTTGATACTTTCTACTTGGAAGCCCCTCCGCTCCTCATTAACCACCAAATCCCAGTTTTCACCATCATCGGCCGACCGAATTATACCTATACCGCTAATCGCCATGAGTACGCCGGTTGACTCTACCACGTAGAATACCCCGCCACCAGTATAGACTCGTTTCCAGGTTTTTCCACTGTTGGTGGATTTAAAAAGTCCATAGTCGGAGCCAATGAAAATTGAGCCTGCGACAGATTCAAAAACGGAGCGTACCCTTTTCTGCTGAAAATTTGTGTAAATAGGCGACCATTTACTCGTCCCGGCCATTTTTTGTAAAAAATGTCCATCGTAATCGTATGCAACTATCCCGGCCTTACCAATGGCAATGCTGCTATGTTCGTCAGGGAAAATCTCTTTCTTCCAAAAAGAAACTTTGGAATTTGGTTTACTGTGATATATCCCATTGCCGGCAGTTAAATAGAGCCCATTATCATCTGCAAAAGAAGCATTTCTGCCGACACCATAATCATCTTTCACAGGCTCGGGCAACCCTTCGCTAATGTCCTGCCATGTTTGTCCGCCATCTGTAGATCTAAAAACAATGTTTGCATCTACAGCATTATTTCTTTTTTGTATTTGCTGATTATCCGTGAGATGGGATGCCTGTGGAAATTCTGACGCCTGGTTACAGGAAAGGAATTGAAAAAGGAGTGAAAAAGCAAGGATATAAATAATCATGGCAATAAATGATTTGGTGAAGCAATAGAGCAAAGCTATCAGGCGTCAACTACCTTGAAGCTTTTTAGTAGTAAAAACTTGTAAAAGACGCGTAAAACGTTTGTAAAACCACCTAACTGAGGGTTAATGAATTATTTTGCATACATGAAGCCATTTACTTTGGTTGGATCTTTAATCATCATAAGTGTTATTTTGATTTCTGCTGTTGCATTTATCAATAAAAAGAATGAAATCCCTGGCAAGCATGTAGAAGTTGTATTACGTGATTTAGGACATCAGCTTTTGCTTTCAGCTAACGATTCTTCATCCCGGGTGCTGCCGGTTAAGAAATTAAATGAAAACACATATCAAATCTCCTTTCAAAATGACTTTGGTTTTATTTCAGACACACTCATCAATTTAGTTCAACGAACATTTCATAAAAACGCTCTGGCAACCGATTATATAGTGAATTTGAGGAATTGTAAACAAAATCAAACCGTCTTTGCATTCGAAATAAATAGCCAATCAGGCGATTTAACACCTTGCAGAGGTCGTACGCTGGAGGTTGCTTGTTATGTTATTGAGATTGAGCTTTTGCAGAAAACCAAGTTTAAGCCCTTTTTGTTGACACTATTGATTATTCCTTTGCTTTTTGTTGGTTTTTATGTAAAAAATAAGTTTGGTAAAAAAGAAGAGAAAGAGCAGGTTTTCGTTAATACTGATTACATACAATTAGGAAGTTTTAGATTCTACGCAGATAACAATGTTCTTAAAATTGGGAATAACAATATTGCACTTTCGGAAAAAGAAACTAAAGCACTAAAAATATTTGCAGAAAATATAAACCAGGTCGTAGAAAGGGAAAAACTGATGAAAGAGATTTGGGGAGATCAAGGCATAGTGGTCATCAGTAGAAATGTCGATGTGTTGGTGTCTAAATTACGTAAGAAGCTAAGTGACGATAACTCTATTAAATTTATTAACGTACCCGGCAGGGGTTACAAATTTATTATCGAGTAAGGCCAATTAAAAATCAGGTAAAGTTTAAAACAAATCAGATGGTGTGATTAATAGGTTGCCCATTGTCATGTCTGATTTAGATTACACAATTTCGTTTCAATCTATTTTAGAACGTTAGAGGTTCATTACCGCTAACACGCTACTCTATGCTGTAAGGTGCAATGGATACAAAAAATTTGTAGCTGTATTTCAAGCAGTTAATCTTATACATTTTCAATTATTGTAGCAGCAATACACATTTACATTTCAGGTATTTAATTGTTGCTGCTGCGTTTATTTAGCTTTATGAAACCGGTTTCTTCTTCCCAGCCTCTTTAAATAAAATCAAATACCAAGCATATCTCAACCCAGAAGTCCAATCCTATTTTCTTAACTTCCTCTAAAATTATTTCCATGAGTTTATCCTTATCACGCAGGCAAATTATACGGACTGGTTTACTGGCTGCAGCAGGTACTTCACTGCTAGGAAAAGCATCTGCATCGGCTTTACTATCTAGTCCTAAAGGTGATGTTGATGGTACCGAAGCCTGGATAGATTTTAAAATCGGCATCGCTTCATATACTTTTCGAAAATTAAGTCTTGATGATACGATAAAAGCACTGCGACGATTGAACTTAAAATACATTTCTGTCAAAGATTTTCACTTAGCGCTTACCAGTACAAAAGCCGAAAGACTAACGGCTATGCAAAAACTAAAAGACGCCGGGATAACTCCATTAAGCTGTGGCAACATTACCATGCAGAATGATGAAGCAGATGTACGCCGCGCCTTTGAGTACGCTAAAGATTGCCACATGCCCGTTATTGTATGCAGTCCCCATCCCGATTCTATGCCTATACTGGATAAGATGGTAAAGGAGTATGATATTAAGCTTGCCATACATAATCATGGGCCCGAAGACAAACGTTTTCCCTCTCCTTATGATGTGTATAAAGCCGTGCAGGGATACGATCAGCGCATAGGCCTTTGCATTGATGTAGGCCACACCGCCCGTGCTAAAGTGAACCCAGCAGAAGCCATTGTAAAATGTAAAGACCGGTTGTATGACCTGCATTTTAAAGACATCAATACTACCGAGCCCAATGGCACCACCATCGAAGCTGGCCGCGGTGTACTTGACCTACCTGCAATAGTAAAGGCTTTACAAAAAATTAAATACGACCGTTTAATAAGTATAGAATTTGAAGGTTGGGAGGCCGACCCTTTACCTGCAGTAGCAGAAACTATCGGCTATACAAATGCACTGTTGGCAATGAATGGTAAAAAGAAAATGAGCTGAACTTTTAGTTGAATCTATTGATTAAGGTTTTGAAGATTTCACAATAACCTTTCAATCCTTCTTTGTCTTTATCACCCCAAAGAACAAACAACGCGGCAAAGGTTCCAACGTTGTTTCCCATATATTTTATGCTGCTTACTTTTATTATCGACATCTTTAAGATGAACTTTAAGCCTATGCCGGAACTGAACAAAAATGGGGTTACCTGTTTGTGTTGATGGTAATGGAACTGTAGCTGGCATTATTTACTTTTGATTGTAAAAAAGTGGTTGTAACCCAAAGGAACAAAACCAAAACTGCATGCGTATCATCACCATTGTTTTTATCCTACTATCGCTGACTGCAAATTTTATTTTTGATAGCCTTCCCGTCTTGCTACTTTCAATGCTTTCATTGCCGCTTTTACTCTGGCTGCTTTTGACGAAGAAGAAAAAAACTTTATCCAATCTAAAACCCGATGTCCATGCCACAGAGCAAAGAAGAACTACTTCACAAACATCCCAATGATATTGCGGAAACCATTCAAAGTCTTGAAAGCACCGAGCAATCTATTGCCTTCCTTTTACTGCCGGGAGAATTGAAAGGCGAAGTATTTTCTTATTTAGATAAGCCGACACAGGAGACGGTTTTAAAAAGCCTTGGCAGTAAGCAAATAGCAGAAGTATTACAAGCCATGCCACCTGATGACAGAACACAGGTCTTTACCGATTTCCCCGACGTACTTATAAAAGAAACGGTAAACTTTCTGTCGGAAAGTGAAAGAAAAATGGCCTTGACATTAATAGGCTACCAGGAACAAAGTGTAGGAAGAATGATGTCGCCTTACTACATACAGGTAAAGAAGCACTGGACGGTGGAACAGACTCTCCGGCATATAAAAAGAGTGGGTAAAAAAGCGGAAACATTAAACTTTGTGTATGTAGTAGATGATGCATTTAAACTCATTGATGATATCCGGATTGGAAGGATCCTGATGGCTGAAGAAGAGAAAAGTATCGAATCGCTGATGGACTATCAGTATATCAGTTTGGTTACCACCCAAAGCAAAGAAGATGCAGCCATTGTATTTGACAAATACGATCGTGATGCCCTTCCGGTCGTATCTGAAAAGGGTGTATTAGTAGGTATAGTAACCTTTGATGATATTTTAGATGTAGTAGAAAAACGCGATACCGAAGACATTCAAAAATTCGGAGGATTAGAAGCTCTTGACCTTCCTTACACAAAAACATCGTTGGCTGAAATGCTGAAAAAAAGAGCAGGCTGGCTGATCATCTTATTCGTATCGGAAATGCTTACCGCTTCGGCAATGGGTTATTTTGAAGGTGAGATTGAAAAAGCAACTGTACTTGCCTTGTTTATTCCACTTATCATTTCAAGTGGGGGTAACTCCGGTTCGCAGGCAGCTACTCTTATAATAAGGGCTATGGCGTTGAAAGAATTAAAACTAAGTGATTGGTGGTATGTAATGAAGCGGGAACTTGTTTCCGGCCTTTTATTAGGAATTGTGCTGGGTACTATCGGCTTTGCACGAATTGCAATATGGCAGGAAGCCCATTTTTATAATTATGGAGCGCATTGGTTTTTTGTGGCGCTAACGGTAAGTGTTTCTTTAATTTTTATAGTGCTTTGGGGAACCCTGTCCGGTTCACTGATACCCTTTGTTTTAAAAAGACTGAGGTTAGATCCTGCAACTTCATCGGCTCCCTTTGTTGCAACTTTAGTTGATGTTACAGGAGTTGTCATTTACTTTTTGGTAGCTGCCTTATTTTTAAGCGGAAAATTACTTTGAGCAAATGTAACAGTATGCGATAAAAAGAATGGGCTACAACCCGTTATCAAATTGCAGGGCCTCTTCCTTTGCTTTTTTAATTATACCATAGCGATAATTTAGTTGCAGTTCACTGCTTTCATTCAATTTATAAGACAGATGCACCGGGGGATACAATTTAAAATAGTTGTTTGTTACAAATGAATCAAGGTTAGTTAAGTGCCTTTTTGTAAATACGGCCTCCGCTCTCATGCCAACTTCATAACCAAAACTTTCAAAGGCTTTCTGATACGTTGCATATACAGCATGAACATCTTCGTTATAAATAAAGCGGTTGCTTTTTACAGTATCTTTTACAAAATGATTGTGCCGGTTGTAGCCTGGTGCCGGAATCAATTTAAGGCATACAAGTACAAAACTATTTTTCAATCCACTCTCCCATCTTCTTCAGGAATTGTCCATACTCAATTACGTAATTATCACCGGTAGAAGTTATCTCTATGGCACGCATTGCCTGCTGTAGAATGATGTATGCCTTCTTTGCATCTGTGGCATTATAAAACAAGGCATTGAAATCCGGCGATAGTTCTGCATTCAGTCCTAAGCCATGCTGATAATAGCGTAGCGGTAAGGGCACCCGTGCCGGTATAAAATAAGTAGCTTCTTTGCTTATCAATGTAAAGTAGCCTGCGTAATAGTGAAGAATTTCAGCCAGGCGTTTTCGCATCACTGTTGCGGGCTCCGGAGCACCGGGTTTATTGCGCCAGTTGTTAGAAGAAGCTTCAAACAATTTTGTTGCCTGGTTGCCATCCCCTACTTTTTTAAGGTACCAAACAAGCTTTATTTTTTCGTTTTCAAGTGGCAAGTATTGAGTCAATTGCAGGGTGTCATTATCAAATTTTTTGAAAGTAGTGCTAAATGGATTGAAGCCTTTACCGCCTTCCTGTATCTTAAGAAGGCTGTCCGTTGTAAACATCCATTTGCCGGTCGATTTTAGTAAGCTGTCAACTTCGGTAAACGTTCCATTGGCAGAAAGAGAGATTAATTTTAAACCATACAAGCTTACAATAGAATCCTGGTGCCTGCTATACACCTCTCTTTCATGTGCAGTTTTAAGGTGATGGTTAGGGAAGATGATAAGCCAGTTCCCGGTAACGGCTTCTGTAGGTTTCTGCTTGTTTAAGGATTTACAGTAAGACAACATCGCACAAATAAGAAGGAATAAAACGGATGGCAGCGTACGCATTAGTTTCGGTTAATTATTAGCAGCTTTGAAATTATAGATGACCTGCTGACACCTGCTAATATAATACAACACCGGTAATTAAATTATGAAGCCTGAAAGAAGTAAAACAAACACTAATCAAATAAAGAAGGCTGGATTATAACCGGCTTTTTAAGTTTTAGATTACAAGCACCATTCAGCCTGTCCACCGCATAAATAGTAAGTTCAGGAGAAAACACTTCTTTGTAAACATGGATGAAAAAGTAAACTTCAGTAAGGCCATTGTTTAACCAATAGCTAATGCGATCCACCCAATCATTGATGCGGGCAAAGTCAGAAGAATGATGATTAGCAACAAAGCGAATGAATGCTTTTGTTTGCGTAAGATGCATGTGACAGCAGTCCCTCCGGCCGGCTGTGTCGGTAATTATAAGACCTATATTTAATTGATTCAATGCGGTAAGCAAGTCATATAAATGTGGCGCGGTAAACCAGGCGGGGTGACGCAGCTCCACAAAGAAAGAAATATGGGTTGGCAAAGACGCCAGGAATTGAAAAAGCTCTTCCTTTCGTTGCGGGTTAAAGCTATCACTCAGTTGAATAAACACGGGTCCAAGGTGGTGTTCAAAAGCAGCAATGCCCCTTAAAAATTCATCAGTTACCAACTGCTTATCGGTCAATAAATTGTCGTGACTAATGCCTTTGTAAATTTTTGGACAGAATTTAAAATCACTGCTGCCAGCTTTCGCCGACCATCTTTTTATGGCATCGGTATCATATAACCTGTGATGCGTGGCATTCAGTTCCACCGCATTATATTGCTTCGCATACAGCTCTAAAAACTGTGCGTCTTTTGCTCCTGTCGGATAGATCTTACCAACCCATTCTTTTATACCCCATTGCGGGCATCCAAGATAAACCTGTGGTGATGTGTCACTCTTGCCTTTTAAAATACTGCTGTTCCAATCCGGTTCTTTTGGCAAAGAAAAATTAATAGCATCCAGGTTCTTTCCAGGCACACGGCCAAAATCCATACGTGATGATTTACAATAAAGCTACTATGTTATCTCACATCATCGGATGCTTATAAAGCTTTGATTCTCCAATAAAAGGGCGGTTAGTTTGCAGCTTAATTACTCTTGCAACAACATTTTGATACGGCTGAAATCCATCCAGTAAATATCATCGGTTCCATTACCGGCAGTGGATAAGAGTTGGTGCACCGTCTTAGCATTGAGGCGTGTTGGGTGAGAAAGATGAATGCCGTTTTACTTAGAGGTAAAAAAGAAGTGTTTATTATCAAAACTTACAAACGGACAATAATCAATGGAAGTTGAATTGATGGCATCACCTATATTTTTTGCCGCTTGCCATACACCGGCCTTGCGGCTGCTTATGTAGAGCGCCATGAGTTGGTCGCGGAGCTTAGAACCATTGATCTGCGCTACGTTACCTATATTATGTCAGCACATAATTACAGCCGCTTAACTATAGTTGGGACAAACCTTAAGGCTTGTCCACAACCACTTTGTTATTTGGCCGCTTATAAAGGATTTTGCACTACCGCAGGATT
>JAQBNG010000225.1 GCA_028288675.1 Flavisolibacter sp.
TTAAAAATGCCGCTACCCTGGAGTCTAATTGCAGGGTACCGCAGGTCTGGGCAAAAAGTTGTTGCCGGTTACATACAAGTACAACGCTTACAAAAGCAATGAACATCAATTTCTTCATCAACAATTAGTTTTAAAATTAACATAATCAGAACCTGCGCATGTATGTTATGCCAGCCTCTATTGGCTGCTTTAGATTATCAGAGTTCTTTGCGCTGCATTATCATTTTTCTACCACCGGCATTAATCTCTTGCTTCCATAATTTCCTGTCGTTTTTGTCGATATAGTAGATCATAAAGCCGTCCTTTCCATTCCCGATTTCATCTGTTACGGTTACAACCCAAACATTTCTACTGCCTGATTTAATGCTCTCATAAATACCGCTTGCAACATTTTCTATAGATGCTTTTATAACTCCGGTTTTTCCCGATGGATTGTAATCATAAATTGCGATGTTTTGTTTATACCCTTCATTTAACGGAAGCCATGCAATTAACGCCGGGTAAATATTACTATCAAAGTAGGCTGTGCCTGTTGTGTCACTTATAAGACGATCCTGTTGTTTTAATTTGTCATTGTAAGAACCCGTTACAATTTTTCCAAAGTTTAAAACCATATCTCTTTGCATATTATAAGACGTATGACGAATGGGAGCTAGCGTTGAAATATCTGCAATAGTTGTGTCAATCCAGGGTGCTTTACTATTTTTCAGTTTAACCTCAGTAACGATGGTTACGAATTTTTTATCGGTTAAAATTTGAGTGTCAACTTCCCCTATTTCAAATTTTACAGTGTCTCTTATAGCAAACCATGTCATTTGATATGTTTCGTTTTTAATCCACGCCTTTTCAAAGGAACTTCTTCCGGGTACAAGGCTTATTTGAGCATTTCCTGCAATTGTTATAATTGCAAAAATGGTAGTGATGATAACTTTCATTTTTATAATTTATGATTTGATCTTTTTGTGAGTACCTGGGTTAAGCATAATATTGAAAGAAGCAAAGTCAATGGTGTAAAAACAGTCTTTTCAAACTGATTTTGCGAGCTATAGTTTCCTACCGTATTTAAAAGAAAAAGTACAACCATCACCCATAGGGCTACCTGCACTATCACCTGATTTATTCTCAGTTTCAAAAAGCCTGCATGTATTGCTACAACACCAAGCATAAGCAGGTTTATAATAATAGACACTGTTTCAAGCAAATACATTTGGGAGATATCTTCCAGTCTGCCGCCCCATGTAATGTTAAATGGAATCACACTTACCAGTATCAAAAGATGAAATATCACCACAAGAGACAATATTATCAATAAGACGACAGAGGTTATATAGTTTAAGCTGATAGCTCTTTTACTTTTTATCATTAAGCAGTTTTTTGGTTTTATATTGATTGGTGGAGTGTTAAATCTTTTGTTTCCCGGGACGATAAATCAATTTGAAAATTTTTATCGTTGTACTTCTCCGCAACTTTATCTCTGCCTGCCTTAATGAATTTAACTCCTACCAGTATAATCCATAACAACCATAAAGTACTTCCTATAAATCCTGCCCAATCAAGTACAGGAAACGCAGGTATTACAGTTGCCAGCAATTCTGCCTGTGCAAGAAAATAGATGAATGAGGCTATGAACCCCCACCAGGCTAACCATTTTGGAATCATGCCTGCTTTTAAAAGTGCTGCTGCTATAAAAACAGTCCACACAATTGTAAATAGTTGCCCCAGGTGTTCGCCTAATAATACGCCGGCAAATTGATGAATTACTTTAAAAGAAATCTCTATTGCCTCCTGCTTAGAAGCAGAAGTTGTATTCACAAACTCTGTCGCTAATACAGGCACTACAAATACCCAACGTAAGAGACCAATAATTTGTACCACACCTGAAACGATACCAACAGTAGTGACCCACTTTATTTGTGGCATCGCTGGTTCAAACTTTTGACCAATTAATGAATAGGCCACCAGCAGTGGTAAACCTAATAGTGCAAAAGCCAGCCAGGTAAAAATAAGCGCAGCGCCTCCTCTATAAAATTCAGTAAGAATGACTCCACTTTCGGCTCTTAATATATCCGGATAATTGAAGGTAAGCGTAAGAATAGTGTAGGGAACTAAAACACCAACGGCTCCCAATATCAGCAAATAGCCTGTTAATTTCTCTTGTTTCATGTCTCAATAATTACTATGATTTTAAAAGAAGAAAGAATAGCTGATACCGGGTGTTGGATTAATTTTGACATCCTTCCCCTCAGCTTTTAAAGCAGCGACACCGATCCTTAAATTGATGCCTTTATATACCATCCAGCGGAAACCCGCTTCCGCCATACCGGCGTTTTGATTTTTGTACTCTTTGCTCATTCCTCGTGCATAAGAAAGTGACCCGTAAAACGATGAAGGATTTTCTTTTTTACCAACCGGCAAAAACCAATAAGTCAATCCTGTTCTGATGAATTCGGTAGTAACGCCTGATTCAAAATTGGTTGGATAATAGCCTGCATGTACGGATATATGCCGGTATCTGTATTCAGCACCTATAGATGGATTCCTAAAACCATTAATACTTAATTCGTGTTTAGAAAATTTACTTTGCGAGAAGGCAATACTGAATGAGATGCTGAGCAGAGATAGAAGGATAACTTTTTTCATGTCGTCTTTTGTTTTAATTGTTTGACAACACAAAAGTGTGATTACTCTCCAGGCATCAACAGGACAAATGTCTATTAATTGGCTAAGCGTAAATTATTTCTTATTCTGCTAAGATGCCTTGGCGTTACTCCTATTATGGAAGCGAGGTATTGCACAGGAATCTGCCGGATCAAATCAGGTTCTTTGTACAGCATTTTTTCATAACGTTGCCCGGCAGAAAGCATAATGCCATCCAAGCGGCTCTCTTCTATGCAGCAAATTTGCCATTCCAATATGCCGATATAATAATCTTTAAATGAGGGTATCGTTTGTTGCAATTCCCTGAAATCATCCTTGCTGATTATCCATATAGAGGATGTAATGGCGGCTCGTATGTTTTCCTTTGAAGGAACCCCTTTTAAAAAACTTACCAATGAAGCAATAAGGTTATTTGCCCCAAGAGAATAGGTCGTTTTTTCTTCGCCATCTAAATTGATATAATACTGGAAAAAACCGTTTTCAATAAAGCCCAGGTATTTACTGATCTTGCCTTCTTCTACAAAGTAATCACCCTTGTCAAGGTTCTTACAAGAGAAATTGCCGGCAATTTGCTCTACTTCGTCATCGGTGAAGCCCCCTTGCAGAAAGAATGATTTTAGTAGATCCACATTAATTAGAGTTGTTTGGTCGCTTATAAATTAAGGAATAGTCAAGGTAACCTTTAATTGGTTGCCTGTTCAATATGTTCTATGTTTTGCAGAATTGAAAGTCATTGATTGCCGGTGTTTTGGAAAGCTTGGTTTAGAGTTGACTGCTACCCGTTGAAGTTGACTTTATCACTAACATTTTTGCAATACAGACAACCACAGCGATTTTACAAAGAGTTCGAGAGTTGTTTTCCATGTGCCTACCACTGTGTTCATCTTTCCCTGCGCTTTACAGTTGATACATTTAAACAATCACTTTTAATCTACTTTTATACGACAGACACATTATTTTTTTTATGAACAATTCCACCATAGACAATAACCTGCTGAAGCAAATTTTTTTTATTGCTGTCATTTTGTTTTTGGGGATTGTTTTGTTTCGTGAGCTATTATTTTTCCTATCTGCATTTTTGGGTTCGGTTACATTTTACGTGCTGCTGCGCAATCGTATGATTCATCTCACGGAGAAAAAAGGCTGGGGGCCGGCGACGGCTGCGGGGTCATTAATGCTGCTTTCTTTTTTTGTGATACTGGTACCCCTTGGCTTACTAGGAAATATTCTCTACTCAAAAGTGAGTTATGTAGTGTCACACTCCGCGGAATTAATAGCATCTTTAAGAATAGCAGCTGAAAAAATCGGAGATAAAATAGGTTATAAAATTGACCCAACTGCAATTAACCGGTTGGGTTCTTTTCTGGCAGCGCTGCTTCCAAAAGTATTGGGTGTTACGTTCAACACTATTACCCAGGTAGCCAGCATGTATTTTATTTTATATTTCATGTTGGTGAATGGCAGGCGAATGGAAAGAGGGTTATACGAACACATTCCTTTAAAAGATTCTAACGTTGAGCTATTAGGTTCAGAGCTAAAAAACATCATTGTTTCCAATTCAATAGGGATACCCCTGATTGCTATAGTACAGGGTATTGTTGGTTTGATAGGATACCTGGTTATTGGCATACCGGAGCCCTGGCTTTGGTTTGTAGCTACTACAATTGCTGCCATGCTTCCGGTAGTAGGCGCTGCAATTATTTATGGGCCGCTTACTATTATGCTTTTTGCACAGGGGCACACTGGCAAAGGAATTGCAATGGCTATATGGGGTTTTGGTGTTATTGGTCTTGTTGATAACGTTTTTCGGCTTTTAGTGAATAAGCGTCTTGGTGATATTCATCCGCTGGTTACAATATTTGGTGTGGTGATAGGCGTACAACTTTTTGGTTTTATCGGGCTCATCTTTGGGCCGTTGTTAATTGCACTATTCATCTTGCTGCTGCGTATCTACTCCTCGGAATTTATTGTAAAAAAACGGGAGATAACCAGGTAAATCTCTACATTTTTTTAACGTAAATGCACGGGTATTCTTAGCAGTTATGCGTAATTTTGTCCTGCTACAGAAAATAACCCAGTAATTGTTTGCAAGTGGTTGAGTCACATACTATTTTCACACTTGCAGCGTTTATCAAATAACCTCGAAAAACCCATAGTGCAGTGAAAAAAATCTTTTTGCCTACATCCATTGTCTGCCTGCTAACAATGTTCTTTGCGCTTTCATCTTTTAAAGCAAGAAGCAACAAGGCTACAACGGGAAATGCCGCCTCTTCAAAGGTTTATAACGCAGTGAAAGCGGAAGTTACCACCGCAGAAGCCGCTTCTAATTTACTTTACGACAGCCTACAATTAGAGTCTCTTGGCTTACCAAGGGAGGTAATGAACATGGCTTATAAAGGCCAGCAATATTTAGATGACAAAGGCAGCTTAGGTAACAGTGATGTAATAGCAATTTGTGACTTTAGCCAGCCATCAGATAAAAAGCGTTTGTATATTATTGATGCGAAAAATTATCGTGTGCTTTTTAATACGTATGTAGCACATGGCAAAAATTCAGGTCTTAATTATGCTGAGCGTTTCTCCAACAAACCTGAATCACTGCAAAGCAGCTTAGGCTTTTATATTACCAAAGGAACTTATTCCGGTAAGCATGGCTTATCCTTAAAGTTATCTGGCCAGGAAAGTGGCTTTAATGATAATGCTGAAGCAAGAGCTGTAGTTATGCATGGTGCTGAATATATTGGCAGCAATCGTTCAGATGCCGCTTATATGGGCCGCAGTTTTGGTTGCCCTGCCGTACCGCAGGCGCAAAGCAGTAAAGTAATTAACCTCCTGAAGAACGGAACTTGTTTATTTATTTATCACCCAACTCAAAAGTATCTCAACAATTCAAAAATATTAAACGGCTGATTTGGACGCAAACAAGGATGGATGAAGCAAAGCCCGCCGTACCCTATGGTTGGGCTTTTGTTTTTAACCCCACCCCTGTTTTTGGAGGTTCACTCTTAAACTCAATCATTCTCAATGACTGAGTTTTTTTATTGCCCAACTGCATTACTACTATGAAGCGACAGTGGCGACGCTCCGTTCATTTGTTGTAATTCTGTTGAGCATTACTGCTGCATAGATTTACAGCATGTACAAGGGAGTGATGCTTCGGATGCACTCAGCATAAATTCCACAGGCGATGCTATGAAATACTATTGCCAGCTACACAAAAAGAGGCCTTAATTAGTAAAGCAATTAAAATTTTTTTAGCATAAATAGTATAGCAGTATAGTGCGTTGATGCTCGCCTTTAGGGCAGTTGTATCGCGTTCGTTTAGGTAAACGCCCATGCTATCAATTGGGAAATGGAACCTAAGAATAAACCCGCATATATTTCAACAGGGCGGTGATCGTTATTAATTAAACGGGCAGTGCAAACCAGGCCTGCGATAAATAAAGCAATGGATAAATAAGGGCCGAAATTAGTACTGCTCGTAAGAGATAAAATGCATAGCAGGGTAATAACTACTCCTACAGACATACCGTGCATACTCACCTTTAAATAAGTATTAAAAAACACTCCAAGACAGGTTGCTAAAAACACGGCAAGGCTGAACATCACTGTCTCTTTTGGGAAAGAAAGATTTTTTGAAACATACCACATCCAGAAATAAAAGATCATTGTGGCCATGTAAGGGATGATCCTGTCTTTCTGTGTTTTTAAATATACTGTTTGCACAAAGCCTAATGCCTTTGCAATAAGTACCGTAGCTAGGGGGAGTAGGGTATAGCTAACAAAAAATTGCAGAATTAGTACTGTCTGTTGCCAGGCATCACGGCCCGGAAAAAGCCGCAGCATATACACAAAAAACCATCCCATGTAAACCGGGATAAAAAGCGGGTGAAAGACGTAGGAAATAACCTTAGCTGCTATACGTAATGCAGGATGAAAGGAAAGTTGTTCAGCAGCTTGTTCTTTATTCATTTGTTGTTCTGGTTCTTGATTATTTGATGAAGCACTACATTACCACTTATCTGTTCTCACAGTATTTGTTTTTTAGTACACGCAATGGTGTGTCCCTACATTAATGTCTTTGGGTGTTCTGTAGTATTTTGCTTCAATTCATGTGCTCCTTGTTTCCCTGTTCCATATGCTATAGTTCTTTCCTCAGCCTCGCTACCGGTATATTCAATTGTTCGCGGTATTTAGCCACGGTACGGCGGGCAATATTGTATCCTTTTTCCTGGAGCAGTTCTGTTAACCGTTCATCGCTCAACGGCTTTTTCTTATGTTCGGCTTCAATCAAATCGCTTAAAATTTTCTTTACCTCACGGGTAGAAACTTCTTCGCCGCTATCTGTTGTCAACGATTCACTAAAAAAGAATTTAAGACGGTAAGAGCCAAATTCTGTTTGCACGAATTTGCTGTTGGCCACCCGGCTGACAGTTGAAATATCCAATCCTGTCTTCTCAGCAATGTCCTTTAAGATCATTGGCCGCAGGTTTGTCTCATCACCCGTTAAAAAGAATTCGTACTGATGATTCATGATAGCCGTCATGGTACTTAACAATGTATGCTGCCTTTGTTTGATGGCATCAATAAACCATTTGGCTGAATCGATTTTTTGCTTGATAAACAGTACGGCCTCTTTTTGTCGGCGATCTTTTTTTGTGCCCCGGTCGTAATCTTTCAACATATCCCGGTAGCCTTCGCTAATACGTAACTCAGGTGCGTTTTTGGAGTTTAGTGTAAGCTCGAGTTTGCTTGCATTATTGTAAATAAAAAAGTCAGGCACTACATAGCTTTCAGCTTTGTTTATTTCGCCTACAATACCGCCGGGCTTAGGATTTAACCTCGTGATTTGTATCATCACCTCCCGCAATTCATCATCACTTAGGTTCAACCCGCGCTGTATTTTTTCGTAATGCTTTTTAGTGAATTCATCAAAGTATTTAGTAAGGGCCTGTATGGCTACATCAACATCCTTCCCATCTGCTTTCTGACGCATCAATTGCAGCAGCAGGCACTCCTGCAGGTTACGGGCACACACTCCGGCCGGTTCAAAAAATTGTATACGGCGAATCAACTCTTCTACCTCAGCGACCGTTGTATCTACATTTTGCCTAAAGGCCAGGTCATCAACAATAGCTGTCGTCTCCCGGCGCAAATAACCATCTTCATCAATAGAACCGATAACCTGCTCGGCAATTTTGCTTTCCCGCTCGTCCAAGTTCAACATACCTAGCTGGCCTTCCAATACTTCATAAAACGAAGTTTCCACTTTGTAAGGCATCGTGGTTTTCTCTTCCTGGTCGCCGTAGTTCTCATCCCTCATTTTATAGTCGGCAATGTCATCATCGCCTTCCGAAACGTAATCCGAAATATCTATGTTTTCATAGAGGTCGTCTTTGTCTCTTTCTTCTGTGTCGAACTCTTCCTCGGGGGCGGCATCGGCAAATTCATCCTTCTCATCATAGCTTTCCGCAGCTTCTTCATCAGTTACTTCAAGCGCAGGATTTTCTTCCATCTCCTCTTTGATGCGTTCTTCTAAATTCGCAGTAGGCACCTGCAACAGCTTCATTAACTGAATCTGCTGCGGCGATAGTTTTTGTAACAGTTTTTGTTGTAAACCCTGGCTAAGACTCATAGTGTATTCTCCTCATTATCGGTGGCAAGACCTATTCCGCACAAGCGAAAAAATTCTGCCGGTTTCGCAAAAATCAAGCCGTAAATTTACAGCAAATCCTAATCCATGGGTAAGATGCTTCTTCTTTTCTCATTGCTTCTGTTGTTAAATTCCGGCAAAGCCGCAGCACAACTGCGTTTGCAGCCTTTAATCGATTCTGGTTCAGGAACCATTTCACTCAGGGTTTTGCCGCAAAACTTCTACAATCAACAACTGAGTTTCGTTTGTAAAAAAGAAGTCCAGCTACAAAAGCTTACTTCGCTTCCAATTTACATCCGGGTTGGCTCTAAAGACTATGTTGATTATTTGGAGAAGAAACCAAATGCAGTTGGCAACAAGCAATAAGCAATTGGCAATAAGCGCAGCACTTAACCTTATACGCTTTCATTTGACAGGATAGAGTAATTTCCCGTATGAAACGTTTGGTTCTCCTTCTCCCTATTTTATTTCTTCTCGTTTTCCAATTTTCATTTTCTGATAAAGACGCAGATACGTCAGCGTGGATACGCATTAACCAACTTGGGTATAAACCTAACAGTGTGAAAGTGGCTGTGTGGTGTGCGAAGGAGGCTGCAGCTATTAAAACATTTCAGTTGATAGATGCTGCCACCAATAAAATTGTTTATACCGCAACTGCCGGAAAACCTTTTGGAGTTTACGGTCCGTTTACACAAACCTACCGCCTAAACTTTTCTGCATTTAACAAGCAAGGAAAATACAAATTGAAAGCCGGCGAAACAGAGTCACCTGAATTTAAGATTGGTGAGGATGTTTATAACGGCACAGCCGATTTTTGCCTGCGTTATATGCGGCAACAACGCACCGGCTTCAATCCATTTTTAAAAGACAGTTGCCATACCCATGATGGCTATGTTTTGTATGGAGAGAAAGCCGGCATAAAAGACAGCACTCCAATTGATGTTGTTGGTGGCTGGCACGACGCATCAGATTACTTACAATACTCATCTACTTCAGCAAATGCTACCTACCATTTACTAATGGCTTACCGGGATTTTCCAAAAGTGTTTGGCGATGAAAAGGCTGCTAATGGATTAGATGGCAAAAATGGAATGGCCGATGTGCTGGATGAAGCCAGGTGGGGACTTGACTGGCTACTAAAAATGCACCCAAGAACCGATTGGATGTTCAACCAAATTGGCGACGATAGAGACCACCAGGGAATGCGCATTCCAAAAGAAGATTCGTTTTATGGGAGAGGATACGAACGACCTGTATATTTTATAAATGGAGAGCCGCAGCAAAGAGGAAAGTTTCTGAATAATACTACAGGTACTTCTTCTACGGCAGCAAAGTTTGCCAGTGCGTTTGCATTAGGTTCAACCGTCTTATTAAAGTACGACTCTCTTTATGCTGTGGACTTGATGAATCAGTCTGTTTCTGCAATTGATTATGCCATGAAAAAACCTGGCGTTACACAAACCGTTTCTGTAAAATCGCCTTACATATATGCCGAAGAAAATTGGACTGATGATATGGAGCTTGCATACAGTATGGCCTCTTCTACGATGAATAATTTTCTTAAAAAGTTTAATGTTTCCATGGAAGAAGGCCCCGGTGGAAATTTTGTTATTGACTCCGCCTATCACTACGCACATCTGGAAAAAATTACTCCCTGGCTTGGCGCCGACACAGCTAAACATTATCAATGGTATCCTTTCATCAACATGGGTCATTATGAATTAGCTAAACAACTAAAAGACAAACGAAGAGATACCATCATTAGTTATTACAAAACCGGTATTCAAAAAGTTTGGAACAAAGGCAAGGCAAATGCTTTCTATCGCGGTATTCCGTTCATTTGGTGCAGTAATAATCTCACAACCTCATTTGCTATTCAATGTTATTGGTACAAGCAATTAACGAAGGACAAGCAGTTTGAAGAATTAGAGCAGGCCAACTTTGACTGGCTGTTTGGTTGTAATCCATGGGGCACTTCTATGGTATATGGATTACCTGCTAATGGCGATACGCCAGTTGATCCGCATTCTGCATTTACACATTTGAAGAACTATCCTATTGATGGTGGATTGGTTGATGGCCCGGTATATGGCAGCATCTACAAAAGCCTTATTGGCATTACTTTATATCAGCCTGATGAATATGCAGCTTTTCAAAGCGACCTTGTAGTTTATCATGATGATTATGGCGATTACAGCACTAACGAACCTACGATGGATGGCACGGCATCACTCATTTATTTGCTGGCAGCAAAGGAGGATGAGAAATCGGAAGCCGGAAATCAGAAATCGGCAATCAGAAGTGAACGAAAGCATTAGAGTATTTTCTGGCCTCTGACTTCTAACCTCTGGCGGCTTCTGTTTCACCCATCATTATCTTTAAACCATGAAAACATTAATTCTTGTTCGTCACGCAAAAAGCGATTGGGGCACAGAAGGTCTTAGTGACAGTGAGCGTCCGCTTAATGAAAGAGGAAAAAAAGATGCGCCTGAAATGGCAAAGCGTTTAAAGAAGAAAGGCTTGAAAATAGACGTCTTTATTTCATCGCCTGCAAAGCGGGCCAAAAAAACAGCTAAGTATTTTGCCGAAGAATTTGGTGTTGATAAAGACAGCATTCTGATAGAACCGAAATTATATGGGGCACTGCCTTCCGGCTTTGAAACAGTTATCGCATCGCTTAACGATAAGAAGGATACCGTTGTTGTTTTCTCGCACAATCCCGGCATTACCGATTATACAAATACGCTGACAACCGTTCATACCGACAACATTCCTACCTGCGGCATTTTTGCTGTGCAGGTAAATGTTGACAAATGGAGCGATTTTGCAAAAGCAGAAAAATCGTTTTTGTTTTACGATTATCCAAAGAACCCTTTAGCTGCTCTCTAATGCGCTATCCTGCTTCTTTATATTCACTAAATACACACCGGCAAAAATGAGCAGGGCCGCCGCTATTTTTTGCCAGGTAATTACTTCGCCCAAAACAAAAACAGCGATGGTGCTTACAAACACCGGCTGCGTATAAATATAGCTACCCGTAATAGAAGCTCCCAGTTTAGCAATGCCATACGCATTAAAATAATAGGCT
The DNA here is from genome assembly GCA_028288675.1 of Flavisolibacter sp. Taxonomy (GTDB): domain Bacteria; phylum Bacteroidota; class Bacteroidia; order Chitinophagales; family Chitinophagaceae; genus Flavisolibacter. Next base: position 11,400 of record JAQBNG010000225.1, read on the forward strand.
AAAAATGTTCCGGCCGTGGATATAAAAACTAAAGCGGCCACTTGCTGCCATGTGAGTGAACTCCACGAAACTTCCATAGTTTGGCTCCAGCAAAAAGGCAGCATCATAAAAAAGCCAATGGTAAAAATCCAGCGAATTACATGCAGCGCAGAATAACGTTCCATCAGGGGTTTTACCAAAATAAAATAGATAGCATACGATATTGCATTAAGAACAATGAGCGCATCGCCCAGCAAATAATCAGAGGAATGTGCGCTGGCCTCACGTTGTAAGATCAGGAATACAGCGCCGCCAATGCCTAAGGAAAGTCCGGCCGCTTTATTGATAGTAAACCGTTCTTTCAATACCCATAAAGCGGCTAGCATTACCACAATTGGTGATATTAATGTAAGCAGGGCAGCATGAATAGTGGATGTTAGGGTGAGACCTTTGATAAACAGCATTTGGTTAGCAGCTATGCCGGTAACACCACATAAAATAAAGCGTCCCCAATCTTTTTTAGCAATACGCAGGGGAGTATTTCCAAAGGCCCAAACTATCCAAAATAAGCCAAGGCTTATACCAACCCTTGCAAGGTTGATGGCGAAGGGACCGACAGGTTTTGGCGAAATGAGCTTGACTAAAATATAATTAGCAGAAAAAAATAAGTTGGTTAAGAGTACGGCTATGTGGGCTTTATTAGTTTGGCGTTTGGCGTTTATGGCTTGGGATTCGTTAGGCCGGTCTTTCACTTATTACTTGTTTATTGCTTTGTTCAATACTCTATTTCACCTCACCGGCTCCTTCCCGCACAACTTCGGCTTCGCCACTAATAAAACTGATAATGGTAGAAGGAACCATACCGCCAATGCCACCATCAATAACCACATCAACAAGCTTTTCAAATTTATCATGTATCAAGTCCGGGTCTGTGTACTCTTCAACATATTCGCCCGGCAGTGAGGCGCTTAATATTGGGTTGCCTAATTCTTTTACTATGCAACGTGCAATTATATTATCAGGCACCCTGATACCTACCGTATCTTTTTTTGTTTTTAAAATCTTTGGCACCTGCTTGCTGGCTTCTAAAATAAATGTATAAGGGCCGGGCAGGTATTGCTTTAGTGTGCGATAAACAGACGTATCCAATTGCTTTGCATACTGGCTCAAATCACTCAGGTCGTAACACACAAAAGAAAGATTTGCTTTTTGCGGATCAACGCCTTTAATGCGGCAAATCCTTTCTACAGCTTTAGGCTGTGTAATATCGCAACCCAGGCCATAGATCGTATCCGTTGGATAGATGATAACGCCACCACTTTTTAAGATGCCGACTATTTGTTTTATCAAACGGTCTTGCGGGTTATCTGGATGAATATGTATCAGCATATCTGAACTGGGATTTATGGGATGATCAGGATTTATGAGATAATTTCTTGCTCACTATTCACCATTCTTTTGCGCCTAATGAATCCAAAATAGTACAATAGCTCACGTAACGGTCTTCATCAATCTCGCCATCAATAACCGCCTGTTTAACCGCGCAGCCCGGTTCATTCATGTGCTTGCAGTTATTGAACTGGCAATCATTTACCCGTTGCCGCATCTCGGGAAAATAACCCGAGAGCTCTTCCTTTTCTATATGCACCAAACCAAACTCCCGCATACCGGGTGTATCAATAATCTTACCGCCATCGGGCAGGTCGTACATCTCGGCAAACGTAGTAGTGTGCTGACCCTTGCCACTCCAATCGCTTACTGTTTTTGTACGAATATTACTCTCGGGCAATATGGCATTGATGAACGAGGATTTACCTACGCCGCTATGCCCGCTGATCAGGGTGCGTTTGCCATTTAGCGCCGCATTTACCTCTTCAATTCCTTCGCCGGCTTTTAAGCTTGTGGCAAATACACCGTAGCCTATTGCCTCGTACATTTCTTTCATTTTATTATAAACTTCCCATTCCTTGTCTTTATATAAATCCGTTTTATTAAACACAACCAGGGAGGGCACATGATACATTTCCGAGGCTACTAAAAACCGGTCGATAAAACCTTGCGAAGTGCGGGGATCTTTTATGGTGGCTAACAGCAAAGACTGATCGAGGTTAGCGGCAATAATATGGTGTTGATGCTTTGCCCGTGGCGACTGGCGGTTAATATGATTTCTGCGGTCGTGAATTTTAGTGATCATCACTGTGCCTTCGCCTTCATTCTCGTGGTTAAAATCCACTACATCGCCAACGGCAATGGGGTTGGTGGAAGTAATGCCATCAAGCTTGAAAATGCCTTTCATGCGGGCATTATAAAATGTGCCGCCTTGTTCTTTTACGCTATACCAACTGCCGGTAGATTTATAAACGATGCCTGTCATAAGGAAGAGAATTCAGGAGTCAGGAGACAGAAATCAGAAGTCAGAATACAGGAGTCAGGAGACGAACCAATACTTAAACAACAAAGGTTATTGCACTGAGTAAGATTATCGGAAACGACGAGCTTTTGCATTGGAATTTGTTTTTTGTCTTCATTATGGAAACGTTCGCAAGATAGTATATCGCAAAAGTGCTTCCAGAAAAAGGAAAAAGAGAGCAGCCAGCAGCAGGTAAACAAACTGCTCCTCCACTTTTGTTTTGGTTATGCGTTCAAAGCTTGATTTTTCGAGGCGGTCAATTTGTGAGTAAACGATTTGTAGCCCTTCCTTATCCCTCGCCCTGAAATAAGCGCCACCAGTTTCGCGGCCAATGCGCTGCAAAAGCGCATCGTCTAAGTTAGATGAAGAAGTAACGCTTCCACCATTCAGCTGGGTATCGGGTGTACCGGCCATACCAACGGTATAAACTTTTACTCCTTTTACCTTAGCAATTTTAAGGGCTGTGAGTGGATCAATAATTCTTGTGTCCGGGGCTTCTTCTTTTCCATCGGTCAATAAAATAACCACCTTGCTTTTTGCACCAACTGATGAAAGACGCTCCACCGATTTGGCCAGCCCTTCGCCTATCAATGTTCCATCCTGCAACATGCCGCTTTTTAAGCTTTTTATTTGCTGAAGAATCACATCATAGTTTGTAGTAAGTGGTGATAAAGTATAGCTTTCGCCGGAAAAAATTACCAGTGCAAAGCGGTCAACGGGACGGCTGCGTACAAAGTCGGCAGCTACGTCCTTAGCGGCTTCCAGCCTGTTAGGTATAAAGTCGGGAGCTAGCATGCTCCCGCTTATATCTATGCATAAAACAATATCAATGCCCTCGCCTTTATTACGGCCCTGCACATTTTTTATTTGCGGCCTGGCCAACGCTGTTATCAAACAAGCCAATGCTATCAGGCGCAACCAAAAAGGAGTGTTGATGAAAAATGTTTTTGCCGTACGATGTTTAAATTGTTGTGCAGTGGAAACAGTAAACGATGATTTTAAGCTACCCGCGGTTGAGTAACGCAGCCATACAATTACAGGCAGCAATATTAAGAATGGCAGTACCCAAACATTGGCAAAGGTGATATGGCTAAAATAATCATACAGCATGGCTTTGCTCAATTGTAGTGATGCTTTGTTTGATGGTATTGAATGAAGTTGTATTAATTCGTTCTTCAGGATTGTACTGTGCAAATTTTACCAGGTCGCTTAAGCGTAAGGTTTGAAGCAGCTCAGTATATTCTCCCGCAGGCAGCTTTAAACTTTGTAGCTGAATGCTTAGATCATCGGTTGTTTTAGAAAACGATTGAATGCCTTTAGCGCCTTTTAAGTATGTTCTGAAAATGGTGATGAGCTCCGTATAGTATTGCTTTGAGCTTGCCATTTTATCTTTTTGCAATTTCTCCAAAGCCTGCATTGCTTTTTTATAAGCACCGCTATCTAACTCAGAAACCACTTTATCGTTTTTATCACCCGGGAAGAAGAGCAGAAATAGAGCAATGAGTACGGCAGCGCCAATCAGGTACCACCACCAGTTGTCTCTACCTGGCTGCTTTACAGGCACGATGCCTTTAATATCGTTGTAAGGTTTTTTAGGATCCCAGGGAGTAGTGTAACCAACATCAATAGCAACCGGCTTAGATGGTATACCGTTAGTGATAAGAGATGGCAGGTTCCATCGGCCGCTATCCCAGCTTGTAATGGTTAGCGTATGTGATAGTTGAAGTTTGCCACCCACAATTGCAGTATCAATTTTGGAAACATCTAACACTTCAAAATGCGGCAACGAATCCATTGAAAAAAAGTCAGGATTTTCGCCTCTTTCGATTGAAGTTTCCACCTTCATTTGTAGTTGTTCGCCCAATAAAATTCTTTTTTTATCAAACGAGAATCTCACCTCCTGCGCCGGAAGTGAATAAGCAATAAACAATAGGTAATAAGCGAAAAATAATTTCATTTTTTGTTGCGGGAGATAAAAAATTTCTTGAGCACTTTTACATAATCTTCATCGGTGCGAACATGCAATAGATCGCAGCCGCTTTTTTTAAAGGTGCTGTTGGCATAATCGGTTTGTACAAAAAATTCCTTTTGATATTCATGGCGAACGAATGCGCTGCTGGTATCAATCCATTTTTGTTCGCCGCTTTCAGCATCTTCAATCCGCAACATTCCAATTGCCGGTAATTGC
>JAQBNG010000240.1 GCA_028288675.1 Flavisolibacter sp.
ATTGTAAGCAAAATCTTCATGACTACATGTTTACAGCAAATTTATTTATTTGATGTTTGGGAGATGTGGAGGTTTTGTTATGATTGGGGATGCGCTATATTAAAGTGTTTATGAAGTTGTGGAAGTCTTTGTTTTGCAATTGATTAATGTTCTGTAACTAAACTTGCTTGTTTCAGCTATTATTTTACAAATGCATGTTAGGCGAATCGCGGTTTATAGGTTTTGCGCAAAGCTATAATTGTCACCGGAGTGACCCCTACACTTGAGAAAAAATTTTTTCGGGATACCCATTTTGAAACTGACTTTGGTAATAAGACTAGGTGTACAATCGCTTTCGTTGTTGTTGATAAACACGAGCGAACTTTCTTCAATTTTATCAGGCACATCGTGAGTCATGGTTAGGTAATAGTCACCTAAGTATTGGTTTTTCTGATTGAAAACGATTGTTCTATTTGTTGCTCTTGGAGATAATCCCCAGTACCAACGCGAGGTCAATATTTTTAGATATTGACCCTTCTTAGTTTTGATATCCCCTAAGTATACGAGCACTAGACTATCATAGTTATTTTGCTTTGATCGACCGAAAGAAATTTCCTTTCCAACTTCATCGTGTTCTAACACTACTTGAAAGGATTTCCTGTGGTTTACCTGCCCATATAAGATAACATTCTGAAGAATACTAAAGATTAAGAAGAGGATATGAGGTTTCATAAGTTTGGCCTATCAGTTAATGTACGAAGATTCTTGCTCCAAACTTAATTCATTATCACCTGTAAATAGAGGAAGAATCTATATTGATGAATAGCGATAAGAACGTAAAAGAGTGCGACGCAACGAAAGCTAAATAGTAGTACAAAAGCTTAGTACAAAAAACACATAGACAATATAGCAAAAGCCTGCATCAAAAACTCCAAACCCCGAACTCCAAACCACAAACCGATTTTCTCTTACATTTGCCGCCTGTAAATAAAAATCTTTTATGGCAAGTACTTCAGATATCAGCCGCGGCCTCATTATTAAATTAGAGGGCAGCCTTTATAAAGTGGTGGAGTTTGGCGAAAACAAAACAGCCCGTGCAGCAGCAAAGGTTTGGGCCAAGTTAACAGGTGTAGATAACAACCGTTCTATTGAAAAAACATGGAACAGCGGCGATAGCATTCACCCGGTTCGTGTAGAAAGAAAAGAGTACCAGTTTTTATATAAAGATGAATCGGGATACAACTTTATGGATAACGAAACCTTTGAGCAGGTAGCAGTAGCGGAAACCATGATTGATGCGCCAAAGTTTTTACGTGACGGCGACCCGGTATCTGTGTTGTTTAATACTGAAACAGAACTTCCAATGACGGTGGAGTTACCGGAAAAAGTGGTTGTTCGTGTAACCTATAGCGAACCTGGTATGCGTGGCGATACGGCTACAAGAACTTTAAAGCCTGCAACCGTAGAAACAGGTGCAACTGTGATGGTTCCCCTGTTTGTAAATGAAGGGGAGTTGATTAGGGTGAATACAAAGAGCGGTGAGTATGTGGAAAGAGTGAAGGAGTAAATATGAACCATGATTTGGTAAATTGAAAAGATTTCAACGAAATAAAAAAGTCGTCCTGGTGGCCATCAGGACGACTTTTACTTTATAAATGGACTATTATTTCCTCCTGGTCATTCAAATCTCATAAATACTTAGTTCACTACTTTTTTAAAACTGCTGGTGTAATCGTTGGGTTCCGCACCGGGTTCAATCCGCAGCCACTCACCATCCATTCGATAGTAGTATTTGCGGCTCAGGTTATTTTTTAATTCTGCGGCAGTTGCGTCACGGTCAACCCTGACAGAGCCCCATCCTTTGTAGTGGGCTTTGGTGGCGGTAACACTAAAAGAACCTTTACTGTTAGTAGAACCGGGATCAAAACTTACCGTGCCTTTTGCCTGGGTGGCATAAGTGGAGCACTGGCTTTTGGCCATGATATAAAATTCGCAGTCCTGGCCCGTTGCCGTGAACTTAAAATACTTTCCGCTTTGCCAGGTGCTGCCTAAGATGCGGCCATCATACGCATCTACAATTTGAGTGAACGTAGTGAAGCCATTTGCCCAGCCGCCAATAATTGCCGAAGGTGCGTTGGCAGTGGGTATAGCTGTGTTTGAAATGTTGTTCTTTGTAAATGTCCAACTGCATAAGCAAATTGACACTGCAGCCAAAAGGCCTGTTAGAAATTTGTTTTTCATAACTAATGTTTTTACAGGTAAGGTAGTTTCAGGAGTGAGACGAAGTAAATTGTTGACGACATGAATTGTATGATGAGTGTAGTGGGCTGAAACTGGCGGCTACAAATGCTATAACTGCAAGGACAAAATATTGGTGCTTTGATGACAGTGTGTATAGTTGCCAATAATTACCCATAGTCATTTTCCTGGTAACTATTCATAAAATACCGCTTTCTATAAACGCTGAAGTCTAAATTTTGAACTGTCAATTATACTTATCTTAGCCGCCTGTTTTAACCAAAAAATATTAAATTGAAACAAATGGATTTTAAACAGATTCAGGAGTTAATTAACCTGGTCAACGACTCAAATATTGGTGAAGTCACCATTGAGCAGAAAGATTTTCGCCTTACTATAAAGCAAAAAGAAGAGAACATTACGCAGGTACTATCAGGCACCATGCCTATGCAAATGCAACAGCCGGTTCAGTCACAAATTGCTGCGCCATCCAATGCGGGCGGTGGACAGGATTCTGCTGAAACTGGTAAACAGCCATCTTCTGCTACCTCTAATCTTATTACTATCAAAAGCCCCATGATTGGCACCTTCTATCGCAGGCCATCTCCCGACAAGCCCAACTTTGTAGAAATTGGTGATGAAGTAACTGTTGGCAAAGTTGTTTGCATAATTGAAGCCATGAAGCTGTTTAATGAAATTGAAAGCGAAGTATCGGGCAAAGTTGTAAAAATCCTTGTCCAGGATTCATCGCCGGTTGAATACGACCAGCCTTTATATTTAGTGGAACCGGCATAAGCAGCAAATGTGCTGATGTACTAATTAGTTTTCATCAGTCAACCTTTACTATGCTAAAGGACTCATTGAAAGAACCCCGTTTTAAAATTTCAACTTAGTAATACTTAATTATTTTTTTAATGGCTATTGTGCGCCTGTCTGTTAGCAAACAGCACATTAGCAAATCAGCTAATTGAACAAGATGTTTAAAAAGATATTAATTGCCAATCGTGGCGAGATTGCATTGCGAGTGATAAGAACCTGTCGCGAGATGGGCATTAAAACCGTTGCCGTTTATTCCACTGCCGACAGGGACAGCCTTCATGTAAAATTCGCCGATGAAGCCGTGTGCATTGGCAAGCCTCCAAGCAGCGATTCTTACCTTAATATTCCGCACATTATGGCGGCGGTTGAAATTACAAACGCCGATGCTGTACATCCCGGTTATGGATTTCTTGCTGAGAATGCAAAATTCTCAGGTATCTGTGCAGATCATGGAATTAAGTTTATAGGGCCAACACCCGATATGATCAATAGGATGGGCGATAAGATTACCGCTAAGGATACCATGATAAAAGCTGGTGTGCCTGTTATTCCAGGCAGTGCAGGTTTGCTTAGTTCTATAGAAGAAGCAAAAGGACTTGCCAGGGATATGGGGTACCCCGTTATTTTAAAAGCTACTGCCGGTGGCGGTGGTAAAGGCATGCGCATTGTGTGGGAAGATGCTGAGATGGAAAGGGCTTACGATACGGCTAAAGCCGAAGCCGGAGCATCTTTTAAAAACGATGGCATTTACATGGAAAAATTTGTGGAGGAGCCACGCCATATAGAAATACAAATTGCAGGCGATCAGTTTGGAACCGTATGTCATTTGGGTGAACGGGATTGCTCTATTCAGCGCCGCCACCAGAAATTAGTAGAAGAATCACCATCACCTTTTATGACGCACGACCTGCGTTATAAAATGGGAGAGGCAGCAAAAAAAGCAGCCGGTGCTATCAATTATGAAAGTGTAGGAACCATTGAATTTTTGGTGGATAAGAACCGCAACTTTTACTTCATGGAAATGAATACCCGCATTCAGGTAGAGCATTGCGTAACAGAAGAAGTAATTAACTACGACCTTATTAAAGAGCAGATAAAAATCGCGATGGGCGAACGTATCTCGGGCCGCGATTACGAGCCGCAACTACATGCCATCGAATGCCGCATTAATGCCGAGGATCCTTATAATGATTTTCGTCCGTCACCCGGAAAAATTACAGTATTGCACCAGCCCGGTGGCCATGGTGTTCGGGTAGATAGTCATGCTTATGCCGGCTATGTTATTCCACCATATTACGATAGCATGATTGGTAAATTAATAACCGTGGCTCAAACCCGTAACGAAGCCATCAGCACCATGTACCGTGCCTTAAGCGAATATGTAATTGAGGGTGTAAAAACAACTATTCCTTTTCATCTGCAATTAATGCAAAATGAAAAGTTCAGGGCAGGTGATTTTAATACTAAATTCTTAGAAAGTTTTCAAATGCAGTGAGGAAAAGCGAGTGGAAAGAAGCGAGTAGCGATTGGCCGTTTGATACAACATTTCATTACAATAAATAACCTCCCGATTGTCGGGAGGTTATTTATTGTAATGCCTCTTTGAAATAGTGGCTACTTGCTATTGACTACTTGCTTCTTGCTCAGTCATCATCCCGGTCTCTATCATTATTACCTTTCTTCCAGTTCTTGTTCTTATTTTTTTTGTTCCAGCCTTTATGCTTGCCATTGTTCTGGCGATTATCATTTCTTCCGTAGCTGTTATTGTATTGACTATTAATTTGCTGAATCCTTTTCTGACGGTCTTTTTCCAACTGGCGAATAGCTCTTTGTTTTTCATCGTACGATAGATAGCCATTGTTGCGGATAGATTGAATTTTTGCATCATACTCCCTGTTTACCTGGTCAGTTTGAGATTGGCCATTATTACCTGATGGATACGAATTGGGATACGTAGGATAAGAATCATTATTATTTCCTCCGCCTAAAATAACATCGCGGCCGCCATTAGTTGGGTAGTTGCGATCTGTATTGGAGCCATTGCCGCCGCCCAAAATAACCCTGCGTGCTTCTTCTTTAGATTGTGCCTGTACAGATGCAAAGGCGCCCGCAGCTAACAAAAGTGTAAGGATTGTTTTCATGATAAATTGTTTCTTTTCTTCCTCGAAAAAAAGTGCCAACTGAACAGTTTTTTGCAGCGGAAAAGTTAAAGCACCCTGTATTCAAGCTTTATTATGTTCAGCTTGGCAAAATTCTTCGGGGCATTTTTTTTGTTTATTATAAGTATACTAATGCGTTAACCATGAAGAAGCTTACAATAATTGCTACAGCTATATCCATCACTTTATTATTTGTATTGTTGCTTTCACAAATAACCAATCAAAGCAAAGCCAATCCACAGTCACGGGCAAATGCAGATGCCGTTAATGAATTCAGACCACCGGCTTTACCAGCACAATTGTCTTTTGCAGGAGAAGAAGTTCCTTTGGAAAGATGGGACGTAAAAGAGCGGCTCGATAGAGAGCTACTCATAAATTCATATAGCCCGGCGACTATTCTTTTTCTGCTCAAATTATCCAATCGCTATTTTCCAACTATATCAGAACGGTTAAAGGCTAATGGAGTGCCCGATGATTTTAAATACCTGTGTATTGCTGAGAGTAACCTCATTGCCGGTGCTACTTCTAAAGCTGGTGCAGTAGGCTTTTGGCAATTCATGAATGGCACGGCACCGGGTTATGGGTTAGAGGCAAATTCGTTGGTAGATGAGCGGATGGATCTGCGGAAAGCAACTGATGCGGCTTGCCAATATTTAAAATCCGCATATGCAAAGTTTGGTACATGGACCGCAGCCGCTGCATCTTACAATTGCGGGCAAGGTGGTTACAACGGGCAGGCAACTTTTCAACAAACAAAAAATTATTACGACCTGCATTTGCCGGAAGAGACGAACCGCTATATTTTTCGAATTCTAACCTTCAAACATATATTAGAGAACGCCGATGCCCTGGGCTTTAAAGTAACCGCAACTGATTTATATAACGAGATTCCTTATCGTAGTGTAACCGTTACCTCGTCTATCTCAAATCTTGCACAGTGGGCTATAAATAACGGAACATCGTACAAGATTTTAAAGCTGATGAATCCATGGATCAAGGGCCGTTCGCTTTCTGCAAGTGCTGCTAAGAGCTATGTTATTAAGCTGCCGGCAAATACATCACAATGAACTTTTAGGCCTCTCCCCATGTTATATTTATTGATAGAACTGTATGATGCAATTACCTGATTTCTCAAACCCCCTTTGGTTCCTGGTTGCTACGCTTGTTGTATTTTCCGTAGTGATAGGACGCTATTTTTTAATAGCGGGTGCATTCTATTATATCTTTCATAAACGTTTTGCCGGTAAGTGGCAGAAGCGTAAAATAAACAGCAAAGCTTATAAAGAAGGGCAGTTTAAAAAGGAAGTGAAATGGAGTTTGATCACAGCAGCTATTTTTTCTGTAACCGGCGCTTTGATGGCTTTGCTATGGCAGAAGGGATATACAAAAATTTATGATGACATTCATCAATACAGTTTGTGGTGGCTGCCGGTAAGTTTATTAATAGCATTGATTGTACACGAAACGTATTACTACTGGCTGCACCGGTGGATGCATCATCCAAAAATTTTTAGTATTGTACATAAAGTGCATCACGATAGTAACATTACCTCCCCGTGGACAGCCTTTTCCTTTCATCCGTTAGAAGGTGTATTGCAGGCATTGTTCTTACCGGTATTATTGATGGTGATGCCAATGCACTTATATGTGCTGATTATTCATCTTACCATAATGACCTTTAGTTCCGTAATCAATCACCTGGATATCGAAGTCTATCCGAAAGGCTTTCATAAAAATTTTTTTGGCAGATGGCTGATAGGAGCGACGCATCATTCGCTTCATCACAAGCAGTTCAAATATAATTACGGCCTGTATTTTACTTTTTGGGATAAATGGAAGGCGACCGAGAGCCCGGTCTTTCATAAATTATTTGAAGAAAAAACTCATTCGTAAAGCTTCGCGGCGGTACCCTCTATAAACTTCTTTGGAAGCAGCCATGTAAAAAATCCTACGGCCTTATTGAGTGCTCCTGTAATTACTTCAGTCTTCTTTTGCAACATGCTATCGACTGCAATCTTTGCCACCTGTTCAGGCGTCATGTTTACTTTGCCGGCAGCCTTTAATCCTTTAGCGCCAATTTTTGCCCTTGTTACAAAGTCGGTATCTGTAGCGCCGGGGCTTATGCAGGTAACACTTACATTGGACTTGCGTAATTCGAAATGTAGCCCTCTTGAAAATTGCAATACAAAAGATTTGGAAGCGGCATATAAACTCAGGTAAGGAACAGCCTGGTAGGCGGCCGAGGAAGCAATGTTTAGAATATAGCTTTGGGTTTGCTGTCTAAGTTGTGGCAAAAGCAGGTGTGTTAGCTGAACCAATGTCAAGCAATTCACCTGTATCATATTCAGATGTTGATCTAATGGATAACTCTCAAAGGCGCCGCTTAAACCGTAACCGGCATTATTCACCAAAACAGAAATAGGAAAATTGTTTTGGCTGCACCAGTCGAAAACTTGTTGTGCTGCCGTTGGAGTAGATAGATCAAGTGCAAGGTATTTCACCTCAACCTTAGCCTTTGCTTCAATTTCTTGTTTTACTTGTTGGAGGAGATCTTCGCTGCGGGCGATTAGTAATAGCGAATAACCTCTTGCTGCCAGG
>JAQBNG010000001.1 GCA_028288675.1 Flavisolibacter sp.
CCTGTATTACTAAAAAAGCATCAAACGGATTGGCATTACCACCCAGCAGACGATGAGTTTTAGTAATTTTTGTCTTCATCCAATCTATGTCTCTTCCAATTAATATTCCGCCAATAGCAGTGCCGTGCCCATTTAAAAATTTGGTGGTTGAGTGAACAATAAAATCTACCCCATATTTAAAGGGTTGCTGCAGGTAAGGTGTAGCGAATGTATTATCGCAAGCCACCAGCAGGTTATATTTTTTAGCAATAGCTGTCAGCACTTCTATGTCTACAATCTGGATGGTAGGATTGGCTGGTGTTTCTATGTAAAGCAATTTGATAGATGCATCAGCTTTAATGATGTCTTCTACTTTATCCGCTTCCCGCAGATCTGCAATAACTGCGCTTATACCCAAGGTAGGAAGAACCTTCCCCATGATCTCGTTGGTGCCCCCGTATAAAGAATAATGGCTTAAAACTTTATCGCCTGTTTTTAAGGTGGATAACAACAAAGTAGCAATAGCCGCCATACCAGAAGCATGCAAAATTCCTTTGGCTTCTATGTTTAAACCAAAGGTTTCCAATGCAGTAATCTTTGCTTCTGCTTCTGTTATGGTAGGGTTGCCCCAGCGGGAATAAATAAAGCCTTCTTCCTCGCCATTAAAGCGGCGCATGCCTTGTTCAGCCGTATCAAAGACATAAGTACTGGAGGCGTAAATTGGTGTTTGATGCGCATACATCGGGTCTTGTACATGTCCGCCGTGTACCGCTACAGAACCAAATCCTTCAGGGGTGAATTTTTTATCCATTTTAGAAAAATCGTTTTCGTTAATTCGTTGTTTCAAATGTAAACTGCTTTTTACCGATGAAGGAACTTTTTGTGCAGTACGCCACTTACAACACATGGGCAAATACCCAGTTGCTGGCAACAATCAATTCTTTACCAGAAGAGCAACAACAAGCTGAGATAAAAAGCAGTTTTTCAAGTTTGTATAAAACCGTTTCGCATCTATTGGATGCCGAAAGTATCTGGTGGCAACGCATAAGACTTCAGGAGAAAATTAGTGTGCCCAGTGAGAGTTTTACAGGAGATATGAAAGAGCTAACCAATCTTTTACTACAGCAAAACAGGCAGTGGCAAGAGTGGGTAAGCGGCCTCAATGAAAATGGCCTGCAACATGAATTTATTTATATGAATTCTAAAAAAGAAAGGTTCAAACAACCGGTGTATCAAATGCTGCTGCATTTATTTAATCATGGTACTTATCATCGTGGGCAAATTGTAACTATGCTAAGGCAAGTGGGAGTGGACAAAATACCTGGGACGGATTTTATGGCGTGGAGCAGGAAGAGGTGATATCGAAATGCAGACGTGCAGTTGTAGAGCATACAGCAATTTGTAAGTGGCCAGAATAGCTTTTGTCCTTCTCATAAGACTAAGATTGATCTTTCAGTTCAACTTTTTCCTTCATGCTTTTCTTGGCCTGTTCTATCATGCGATAGAACTGTTCGTTGTCAATTAAAAATTGCCGTAGCCTTTCCATGGGTGGCTTAGCCAACCAAATTTTTAATTGCAAATCTTTTATATGTTGAGGGTTGTCTTGCATTATGCTAACAGTTCAAAAGTATTTAAATTCAATTTAGCAATCCAGTGATGAATATAGTTCCAGTCAAGGCCCTCAACCGATCTTAGGTTTTTAATGTCTTCCATTTGAAGGCTGCTTTGTAAATCCTGAATCCAGATAATTTTTGAGAGCAATAAATCTTCAGCAGATACTACATATACAGGTATTCCAAAAAAATCTGCTTGTACTCGTCTTTGAAATTCTTTTTGCCGAAAAGGTTCATCTTTTAAAATAATAAAGTCAGCCTTAAACCCCGAAGCATGATCAATGATATTGAACAAGCTTGAAGTTTAGGAGATTTTTTCTTTATGAAGAAAGGCTATGATTGTTTGTAGAAAATCAAACATATAGCGATGATAAAATGTAAATAAAGCGTCGATATTAAGTGAGGACGAAAATCATTAACCTGAACAACTTAAAACAAAATACCAACTGATTTAATATGCCCACTTCACCAGCGTCGCTCCCCACGTAAACCCGCCACCAAAAGCAGCCAGCACAATATTGTCGCCCTTGTTTAAATCATGCTTCCAGTCCCATAGGCAAAGTGGAATTGTAGCTGCTGTTGTATTGCCATACCGGTGAATATTTATCATTACTTTATCGGGCGATAAGCCCATGCGGTTAGCCGTAGCATCAATGATTCGTTTGTTAGCCTGGTGTGGTACCAGCCAGGCAATATCGTCGCCGGTTAAATTATTACGTTCCAACAGTTCAGCGCTTACATCAGCCATACCTTTTACGGCCGCTTTAAAAACAGGCTGTCCATCCTGGAAAACAAAATGCTCTTTGGCCGCTACTGTTTCGGCACTGGCTGGTTTTAGAGAACCGCCCGCCTTCATGTGCAGGTAAGCACTTCCACTGCCATCGCTTTTTAAAAGTGAATCCAGCACACCATAGCCTTCCGTGTTTGGTTCAAGCAAAACCGCGGCAGCCGCATCGCCAAACAAAATGCAGGTAGTACGATCGGTGTAATCAACAATAGCACTCATTTTATCGGCGCCAACAACAACCACTTTTTTATAACGCCGGCTTTCAATTAAAGAAGCACCAACGGTAAGAGAATATAAAAAGCCGGAGCAAGCGGCTTCCACATCAAACCCCCAGGCGTTTTTTGCTCCAATTTTATGGGAGATAATATTAGCAGTAGCCGGAAAAACCATGTCGGGTGTAACGGTTGCACAAATAATACAATCAATTTCTTCAGGCGAAATGCCACGCCTTTCGCACAGTTGCAATATGGCTGGCGCAGCAAGGTCGGAGGTTCCTTTACCGGGTTCGCTTAAAATCCTTCTCTCTTCAATACCGGTGCGGCTGCGTATCCATTCATCATTGGTGTCAACCATTTTTTCAAGGTCGGCATTCGTGAGTTTTGTTTCTGGAAAATATGCTCCGACTCCTGTTATGGCCGCCGTAATTTTTTGTGTATGAGGCATGGGAAAGAATTTTGGAGGGCGAAGATAAGGATGGCAATTGGCAATGTGTAATTGGCAATAAGCAAATTGACATTGATAGATTTGGAAATCATTTCGTGGGGCTAAAAGGAATACGCTGCCTTTTTGCAAGAGCTATTTAAAGTAAAATATATTTAGGTTTCAAAACTTAGGTTTCAAATTCAGGGTTTGGAAGAGGATATTTACCCCGCAAACGATTCCATTGCTGGTGCATATTGCCTATTGTTATCTTCGCCTTTATGATTGCATTCTTAAAAGGAACCTTTGTAAAAAAAACACCATCCTATGTTTTTGTTGATGTAGCCGGGGTTGGCTACGAAGTTCAAATCAGCCTTAATACCTACTCAGTTATACAGGATAAAGAAGAAGGCCTGCTGCAAACACACCTGATCGTACGTGAAGATGCCCATATTCTTTTTGGCTTTGCCGACCTGGCTGAAAAAGGCCTGTTTCTTCAGCTCATCGCCATCTCAGGCATTGGCCCTAATACTGCACGGGTTATGCTTTCCTACATGAAACCCGATGAATTAGCAAGAGCCATTATACAAGGCAATGTAAAAGAACTGGAGTCTATTAAAGGCATTGGCCGTAAAACCGCTGAACGCATTATAGTAGAACTACGTGATAAATTAGCGAAGCAACCCGTTGATACAGACGTAAATATTTCTCCCTGGAAAAGCAATAGTTTACAAACTGATGCGTTAAATGCACTCATAGCTTTGGGAATCAACCGACAGGCGGCTGACGGAGCTATACAAAAAGTGCTTAGCCAGGACCCAACGGTGGGAGTGGAACTGCTGATAAAAAAAGCGCTTC
This sequence comes from Flavisolibacter sp., assembly GCA_028288675.1. GTDB lineage: Bacteria > Bacteroidota > Bacteroidia > Chitinophagales > Chitinophagaceae > Flavisolibacter. The sequence continues at coordinate 3,877 of JAQBNG010000001.1, forward strand.
AAATGCTGTGAGAAGCAACAATAACTATTGAATAACTGATCGAACTAATTGTAGGGAAAATTGACTTGAACCAGAAATCTACCCATAAACTTTATGTGGCGGTAGCAACTATTTTGTTGTCTGCTCTGTTGACGAAAGTTTATGCTCAAAATAATCCATCTCCTCCTACCGATACGGCAAAGTATCCCATTACCGACCGTCGTGGTGACGTTTATTCTAACCCTACCCCTAACCGTAATCCTTTTAATTTATCAGATACTTCTTTTGTCAGGCGCACCGTTGAGTACGACCCAAAAACAAAGCAATATTATGTTGTAGAAAGAGTAGGTAACCAATATTACCGTACCCCGGCTACATTCTCCATGCAGGAATTCTTAGCCATGCAGGGAAAAAAAGATGAACAAGAATATTTTCGCCAAAGAGCTAACCTGCTTACCGATTTAAACCGCCGCTCCTTTAAGCCTAAATTCGGCTTTTCAAAAGATTGGGTGAATCGTATTACCGGTAATGGTAAAGTGGAAATTCGCCCAACTGGTTATGTTGATATTGCCGCCGGGTACCAGGGCCAGCATATAAAAAACCCCACCCTTCCGGAAAGAGCCCGCCGTACCGGTGGCTTTGATTTTAACCAGAACGCCCAACTACAGGTAGATGCCAAGATTGGCGATAAAATAAACCTGCCCATTAACTATAACACGCTTGCCAATTTTGATTTCGAGAACCAGTTGAAATTCGATTACCAGGGAAAGGAAGATGAAATTTTAAAATCCTTCCAGGCGGGTACCGTAAGCTATTCCTCAAAAGGAACCCTGATCCCCGGAGCACAATCGCTTTTTGGTATTAAGTCGCAACTGCAATTTGGAAAATTGTTTGTTACCGGGGTATTAGCTAACCAGCGTTCTACCCGCCAGTCATTAGGCCTGCAGGGTGGTTCATCTACTCAGCAGTTTGCACTAAGGGCCGATGAATACGAAGAGAACCGTCACTTTCTACTTGCACAGTATTTCCGTGGCAATTTTAATAGAGCCATGCAACGGCTACCGGTGGTGCAATCGAATGTGCAGGTTTTGCGGATAGAAGTTTGGGTTACCAACCGTACCGGGGCTACTACAGATACAAGGGATGTAGTTGGATTTACCGACCTGGGCGAAACCACTCCATTTAATCCTACCTGGTTAAGGCCGGGTTCTACCTTGCCCAGCAATGGAGCTAACCGTT
>JAQBNG010000028.1 GCA_028288675.1 Flavisolibacter sp.
CAAGTTCAGGAACTGGCCCTGGCAAACCCTGTTGTTCAAAAATGGATAGAGGGCAAGCCGGTGAAGAAATTCATTTTTGTAAAAAACAAAATGATAAATGTGGTGGTATAAGAAAACAGCTATGAGCTGCAAGACTGCGATTCAAACATTCATTTCAGAATGTTTGTTTCTCTCTGTTGCCCTTTGTAAACTGTCCGCCCCGTAGCTCAGGGCATAAAACTTACGGCTTACTTTTTTTCAGCTTTATTACCGCACTGGTTTCTTCTGTGCTTGATAAATTGGCAGTGTATCTTTTATTACCAACATTGGCCACCATGTAAGATGTGTTGGGCGGAATAGTACCAAGGTTTTCAGCTACCATAATCAACTCACTTGCATCGCCTAAGTCACTTACGGCGATTTTTACAACGTATGGTTTATCCGCAAGTTTTATGTGTGAAAAAAGCATCTTACCATCAAGAAATAAAGAAATAGAATCACCATCTACAATGGCATTATCGTAAAAAGAAAGTGAGACCGAATCCCCTTCAACCGGTATAGTGGTAAATACTTTTTTAGTGCGGCTAATGAATTTCTGTTCAATTGTTTTTGGTGTTACAATGACTACTTCCTCCGGTTCAGGCACTACTGTTTTTTTGCTTTCTGTTTGTTGCGGTATCATCACCATGCCCGGCTTTTTAGGCTTTGCTGTAGGAAAGCTTACTACAATTTCTTTAGTATAAAAAGGAAGCTTTGAAATACTGTCAATTACATAAGGATCGTTAGTGCCGGTAGTGTAGTTATCAATTACATAATCCCATTCATCGGTAAAGGTGGGTCCGTTGTATATCTTTTGCAGATGCACCGGGCCTTCGCCATCCTCCCTGTCTTTTTCTGTTGAGGAGCCATCGAGCTTCATTACGCCACCACCCGGACAATTAAAATCAGCCCTTGAAGCCAGTGGCACTTTTCCCGGTGCCCCAAACAAGCCACCGTCTTTTTCTTCCACCAATTGATCATCCCACCAGATTGCCTGGTTGCTCCTTTCATCAAAATATCCTTTAATAGTATAGCGACGGTAGCTTTTGGCCGATGAATAATAGTACGAGGTACCGGTAATGCTATCGCCGTTTTTTATAATTTTTACTTCCGTGTTTTGTCTATTGATCTTGCCATGCCAGACGCCGGTAATCATTTGAGCATTTGCCGCAAAAAATGCGATACAACTGAAGAGGAGAAAAAGGGGACGCTTAAACAAGTTGGTAGTTTTTACAGGGTTCATGAGAGTATAAAACGGTAAATGCCGGGAAATAGTATTTAAAGGTAAATGCACCCGCAGAGATATTCTATATCGTGGATATGAAATATCTTACCGGCATGCGTTCGTTTCTTTTGCAGCCCTATCCTTTTAGCGAAGACCTAAGCAAAAAGCTGCTTGTTTACGGAGGCATTGGGTTATTCATTGCTTTGTTCCTCGCCCTTTTTGAACCCTTTGGTTTTGACGAATTATCAACAACTATAAAATGGAGCCATGCCTCCTTATTTGGAGCAGTGACATTTATTATCTCTTCTTTCTTCCAGGCTATTGTACCTAAAATTTTTCCACGGCACTTTAGTGAAGAAGGCTGGCAAAGCTGGAAAGAAATTCTGTACCTGGTGGTTACTACAGGCTTTATCGGCGCAGGCAATTATTGGCTGATGCTTTATCTCTACCAGCAAAATGCGGCTTTTACCAGTTTTTTAAGGGCGGAACTGATCACTCTGCAAGTGGGTATATTTCCCATTTTGTTTATTGTGTTTATGAAGCCACTAAACTTGTATAAACTATATGCCGAAAAAGCTGTAGTAGCTTTTTAGTAATTATCAATATTTAAAAGATGTGGCTTAACACTTGATGATAACAATTTCATCCTTCACCTGTTTTCTTTAAAATGATCCTATGGCACATCCTACTACCCCCGTGATCAATGCGCTTCGTGGAGCAGCGAACAATATTCGCAGTGGTTCGCATTATGCATGGGGGCACCATGGTTCCTGTAATTGCGGCCACATTTTGCAAGTAGTAACGCAGTTAAGTAAAGAAGAAATTGTTCGCCATGCCCAGACCATTTATGGCGAGTGGACGGAGATAGCCGAAGAATACTGCGGCATCACAAATGCGCCTGCCTACCTTCTTATTTCCGAACTTGAAAAATTAGGCCTTACTCCCACCGATATACATCATCTTGAGTATCTAGATGATCGGGATGTTTTGCAAAATCTGCCTGGTGGGTTTAGATGGCTGCAAAAAAATGTGCGGGAAGATGTGATTCTTTACTTTGAAACCTTTGCACTGCTGCTGGAAGAACGCTTAATTGCTGACATTGAGCTACCAAAACTTGAGGAGTGGCAGTTCGCTATTACCTCAACGGATTCAACATCTGCTATTTGTTTTCAGGATATACTTTTATTGTAGGTGTTAGAGTTACTCGCATCCTTTTTCTCTTGTTCTTTTATATTAATTCGCCTTTAGTGTTATTAGTATAACCACTAAACCTATCTACAGCTATAGTTGACTTGATTTTTTATCGGGTACCCATCCCTTGTTAAATATCTGATTAAATAAGATTTTCCAAGCAGTTACAATTTCACTTTATAAAATATTGCCAACATATAGATGCAAGTAAAGTAGGTACAAACGGTTTATGAATTAAAATTTTCCATTCTGAGTCTACCAAAGCCGGTGTGTAGTTAATACCTCTTACCAATCCCTTGTTATTGTTATTTCCTGTGCAACGAAAGCATTTGGTGAAAACGCTTAGCATTTTGTTCTAACCATAGTCTTGGCATAGTAATATTGCAATGTTAGAAAGTATATAGATAAGCAGTGAGATTACATAACATGCCAAGCAACATACAATGGAAATAGGAATAGATAGTTTTGCCGCCGTAGGAACAAACCAGGATGGAACACCAGCAAATGCCGCACAATCGCTTGCCGAATTATTGGAAAGAATAGCACACGCCGACCGCTGTGGCTTAGATGTTTTCGGGATTGGTGAACATTACCGTAAAGAGTTTTTAGATTCGGCACCGGCCATGATATTAGCCGCAGCCGCCGCGCAAACAAAAAGCATAAAACTTACCAGCGCCGTTACCGTATTAAGCACAGCAGATCCGGTACGTGTGTTTCAAAACTTTGCTACGTTGGACTTAATCTCCGGTGGTCGTGCCGAAATGGTTGTAGGCCGCGGTTCTTTTACCGAAGCTTACCCGTTGTTTGGATATGGCCTTGAAGATTACGATGAACTATTTGCAGAGAAACTCGACCTGCTGCTAAAGATTCGCGACAACGAAGTAGTGAACTGGCAAGGAGAGTTTAGACCTGCATTAAAGAACCAGGCAATTTATCCGCGGCCATTGCAAAATCCCTTTCCTATTTCGTTAGGTGTTGGTGGTACGCCGCAATCATTTGTAAGGGCTGGTGTGCTTGGACTGCCACTGATGGTGGCCATCATTGGTGGAGAAACGCACCGCTTTCGTCCGTTGGTTGATTTGTACCGCAATGCCGGAATTAAAGCTGGTCACGATAACAATAAATTGCAAGTGTCATTGCATTCCATTGGTTATGTTTCTACTACTACAGATAAAGCTGTAGAAGAATTCTTTCCCGGCTATGCCGAAACCTTTACCCGCATTGGCCGCGAACGTGGCTGGCCGCCTACAACCCGTGCAAGTTTTGATGGGCAACGTGGACCCACTGGTGCCTTACTGGTTGGTGGACCGGAAGAAGTAGCTGAAAAAATTCTTCGTCATAGTAAGGCGCTTGGTGGTATAAAACGTGTTACGTTCCAGATGGATAATGCCTTACTTACACATAGCCAATTGATGCAGGCCATTGAATTGATTGGAACAAAAGTGAAGCCGTTGGTGAATGGTGGGAAGGTGTAAAATCGTATGTTGTAAAAGTAAGTGGCCGTTACGCAATTGTGCTTTTCATTGAGCACTGATTGAAAGAAGAAAGTCATTTTGTACTAAGCTGAAGTACTGCTATCATCGTCTGTTGTGTCACTCACTTTTACGTTCGGTAATTTGTCTGAACCGGGATGCGGAGAATGATTGGGATAAATGGGATTTGAAATATCATCTTATACATCCCATCCTTCCCAGTTCGGATGCTGCTGCATAACGAACAAAGTGTATAAGAGTGATTATTTTTATTCCTTGCACTGGAAGAAAGTAAAAATAACAAATCAGGGATTGCAACAAAAGCTTAATGGATGTTCCTTCGCCGGGTTCCAAAAAATTATTCACATCATGAAAAAACGCAACATTCTATACCGTTTCTGTTACTCCTTTCCAGCCCATAACCTTTCTTTTTTATCGCTAATTCAGGCTGAGCTGACAATGGTTAAATAGGGCACCCAACCAAAAATAACTTGCCCAAACTTTCGCACAGGAACTTGTTCACAACCTCGTAAAAGCTGCGCAAAAAAAGTCACTTTTGTGGAAAGCATCAGTAATGTTAGTGGATAGCTGTGGCAAACCTGTGTATAACCTATTGCGCAACCTGTGGATTAATAAACATGTTACCGAATTGTTAGCACCGTTTTGCCTGCCTGTATATTCGTTAACTGACTTACGGACGCGGATAAACAGACCAATTATCAATATAAATTTCAAGCTGCCGATCACCCAGAAGTCATTGATTTTTCATCAATGCATAAATGAGTTGTATGGACATACCTAATGTAAACAGGGATAAGAAAAGAGGCCGCAAAACCCCGCTTGATTTAAGCACCATGGTGTATGGCAAAGTGCCGCCGCAGGCCCGCGACCTGGAAGAAGCGGTGCTGGGTGCTATCATGCTTGAAAAAGGCGCTTTTGATGTGGTAGCCGAGATTTTAAAATCGGAATGTTTTTATGTAGATGCCCACCAGCGCATCTTCATGGCCATGAAGAATTTGAGTGGTAAGAGCCAGCCAATTGACATGCTGACCGTGGTAGAAGAACTGCGCACCGCCGAAGAACTGGATATGGTAGGTGGCCCTTATTATGTAACCAAACTTACTAATGCCGTTACTTCTTCGGCGCATATAGAATCTCATTCAAGGATCATTCTTCAAAAGTTTATTCAGCGGGAACTAATCCGCATCTCGGGTGAAATTATTTCGGATGCCTACGAAGACAGTACCGATGTTTTTGATTTGCTTGATGATGCCGAAAGTAAGATCTACAAAATAACTTCTGAGCATCTGCGCAATAATGTAGAAACTATTGATTCAGTATTGGTGAAAACCATTCAGCGCATTGAGGACATGCGCAATAAGCAGGAGGATATTAGCGGTGTGCCCAGTGGCTTTGTTCACCTGGATAAAGTAACCTACGGCTGGCAGCAAACCGACCTGATTATTTTAGCGGCACGTCCATCTGTGGGTAAAACTGCCTTCGCCTTAAACCTGGCCCGCAATGCAGCTTTAGATCCACGCAAGCCAACACCGGTAGCCTTCTTTTCTTTAGAGATGAGTGCCGGGCAGTTAGTGCAACGTATCCTGTCTGCTGAAAGCGAAATATGGCTGGAGAAGATTGCCCGCGGCAAGCTGGAAGAACATGAAATGGAGCAGTTGTACAAGCGTGGTATCCAACGCCTGTCCGATTCAAAACTTTTTATTGATGATACGCCGGCCCTGAACATTTTTGAATTGCGGGCTAAATGCCGCCGTTTAAAAAATGCGCATAACATCGGCCTTATTATTATTGACTATTTACAGCTAATGAGCGGCACGGGTGAAAATAGAAATGGCAACCGTGAACAAGAGATATCTAACATTTCGCGAAGCTTAAAATCATTGGCAAAGGAACTGCAGGTTCCTATCATTGCACTATCGCAGTTAAGCCGCGAAGTAGAAAAAAGAAAAGACGGTAACAAAATGCCGCAGTTGAGCGATTTACGTGAGTCGGGTGCCATTGAGCAGGATGCGGATATGGTGTGCTTTATTTATCGACCCGAATACCATGACCTGAATCAGAATGAAATGGGTGAAAGCGTAAAAGGCGAAACTTATTTGCGTATTGCAAAGCACAGGAATGGTTCATTAGAAAACCTGAAATTCAGGGCACGACTGGAGATACAAAAGTTTTTTGAAGATGATGGTGGCGACTTTGGCGGAGGCTTTACCATGCCGCCTAACTGGAAACCTGTTACAGATAGCGAAGGGCCGAAGCTTTATATACAAACAGGGAGTAAGATGAATGACCGGCAGGACGATGATGATCCGTTTTAATTACTAACACAACCCCATATAAAGCTTCGGTAAATACCGGAGCTTTTTTGTTCCAGTTAAGAAGCTTTAAATTTGAAAAAACAATGTCTATGTCGGTAACAGAGTTAAAGGAACGATTGCATAGTGTGATTGATACCATAGATAACCAGGAATTTTTAAAAGCCATGCTTGTTATTGCAGATTCCCAGGAGAAATATAATGATGTGGATAAAGAGCAGTTGCGTATACTTAAAGAACGGGAAGAGCGATATCGAACAGGTGAATCAAAAAGCATTTCGCTGGAAGAATTTAAAGGTAGAATGAAAGATAAGTATGGCCTATAGTTTAAAAATTACCGATGAAGCGTTGACCGATATTGATGAAATAACTGAATGGTATTTCGCACAAAAACCGAATCAACAGGAACGTTGCTATCAAAAGATTCTTAATTGCCTCGAAGAAATTGAAAAGCATCCTACTCATTACGGTTTTTTTGCTGAAGAATACAGGCAGGCCACTGTAGAAACCTTTCCATACAAAATTGCATTCAAAATCAGCGATACTTATATTGACGTCTTTGCCATTTTCCATCTGCATAGAAGTGACGAAGCCATAATGAGACTTGCATGAGCATTCCACTCTTTTACATACAAGACATTTCTTCTAAAATTATCACCCTTGATGAAGACACCTCCAAACACATCATCAGCGTACTTCGTATGCAAAAAGAAGAACAGGTGTTATTAACCGATGGCAAAGGCACTAAAGCAACTGCTACCATTATTGATGATAACCGCAAACGATGCAGTGTTCAAATTGTCAATGCAGACAAACAAGACCAATCACAACCTAAAATAACCATTGCAATTTCCATCATTAAAAATGCTTCCCGGTTTGAATGGTTTTTAGAAAAAGCAACAGAGATCGGCGTAAGTGAAATCATCCCGCTTCTTTGCGAAAGAACAGAAAAAGAGAAATTTCGTTATGACAGAATGAAAGGAATTTTAGTAAGCGCCATGCTGCAATCGCAGCAAACATGGCTGCCCATTTTGCATCAACCAACAAGTTTCGAAACGGTTATAAAAGGAGCAGCACAAGAGCAAAAATTTATTGCTCACTGCCTTCCCGAAAATAAAGTTTCGTTAACGCCCCAGCTAAGTAGCTTATCAACTAATCAACTAATACTTATAGGTCCCGAAGGCGACTTTACGCCAAATGAAATTAACCTTGCCTTGCAAAATAATTTTACACCTGTGGCTTTGGGCAATACAAGATTGAGAACAGAAACAGCAGGCATAGTAGCGGCCACACTTATAAAAATGGGAAAAGCTTAAAAACAAAACCACTCCATGTATTAATGAGCCGAATCAGATATGTTCGGTTCATTGGAAGGAAGCAAGGGATCGTGGAGTTCTACGGTTTTACGGTGTTTGTTTTTCTTCATCATAGTCATGTTTAACAGCTCCACGCCAAATGAAAAAGCCATACCGAAGTAGATGTAATTTTTCAGGTGGAGATCCTCTGCTTTTTCGGCGTTCCATCCTTCTATAACAAGGCTTAAACCGATCATGACTAAAAACGATAACGCCAGCATTTTTAAAGTAGGATGCTTATGAATAAAGGAAGATATTTTAGGGCTGAATAGAAACATTATGATCATGGCAATAATTACTGCTGCAATCATTATTTCAACATGCTTTGCAGTACCGCCTGCGGTGATAACGCTATCAAATGAAAACACGGTATCAATTAGCATAATTTGTACAACAGCTTTACCAAAGGTTAAGTAAGTTGGCTGACTGCCATAATTACTTTCTTCATCTCCTTCCAGTTTTCCATGAATTTCTTTTACCGATTTATAAATCAGGAATAAACCACCAACCAGCATTACCAAGCTTGCAATATCGAATCCTTTGCCGCCGATTGAAAAAAGAGGCTTGCCTCTTTGCGAAAGGAGCCAGCTTAAGCCCATCAATAAAATACTGCGAATAATAATTCCAGTGATCATCCATGCACGGCGGGCTTTCTTTTTGTTTTCTTCTTTGAGCCGGTTTAAAATCAGGCTCACAAAAATTACATTATCAATGCCTAAAACAACTTCTAAAACTACCAGTACTAAAAAACTGATCAAACTTTCCGCGGTAAACAAATACTCCATAATCTAAATGTGATAATGTGATAATATGCTGATGAATCTTTCTGTTATTAGTTTACCTGAACGAGCTTCATTTTGACTGCAAATATTTACAAATTCTTTTTACAATAAGCGGGCCCTCATAAATAAAACCCGTCCATATCTCAACAAGTGAGGCCCCGGCTGCCAGCTTTTCCATAGCATCCCCCCCTGTAAAAATTCCCCCTGAACCAATGATGGGAATAGAGCCGCCGGTTTTTTGATGAATGTATTGAATGATTTCAGTCGATCTTTTTTGGAGAGGCTTGCCACTCAACCCGCCTGCGCCGATGATTTGTAGTTGAGAGTTTGGAGTCTGGAGTTCGTGACGGCTGATGGTGGTGTTGGAAGCCACTAATCCATCAAGTTTTATTTCAATAGCGAGGTCAATTACATCATCAATTTGTTCAAAGGTCAAATCGGGAGCTATTTTTAAAAGAACAGGCTTTTGTAGTGCAAAGGTTTTATCCAGGCTTTGCAGGTGCGTCAATATTTTCCGTAGCGATTCTTTTTCCTGGAGCTCTCTTAAGCCCGGTGTATTAGGCGAGCTTACATTCACTACAAAAAAATCTACATACGGATGCAAGGCACGAAAGCAAATTTCATAATCTTTCCAGGCTTCTTCGTTTGGCGTATTTTTATTTTTACCAATGTTGCCGCCGATAAGCAGTTTGGGGTTTGGGGTTTGAAGTTTAGAGTTAGCGCCAGCTAATTGTCGACTGCTGATTACCCATTTTTTTAGTCGTCCGGCAATCACCTCTGCGCCATCATTATTAAAACCCATTCTATTGATAAGGGCTTTGTCCTTTGGTAAACGAAACAACCGGGGCTTTTCATTACCGGCTTGCGGCCGGGGCGTTACCGTTCCAATTTCAATAAAACCAAAACCCAGGGTTTCAAGTTCCCGCAAATATTTTGCATTTTTATCAAAGCCGGCGCCCAGGCCAACCCGGTTTGAAAATGGAAGACTAAACACCGGAGTAGTGACTGGTGAATACTGAGTAAATTTCTTCTTAAGCAAGTTCCTGATAAACGGCACTGCACATAGAAGCTTTAAGCAATTCATGGAAAAATGATGCGCTGTTTCTGCAGGTAAAAGAAACAGCGTCCGGCGCAGGAGTTGATACATGGCTTGCGAAGTTAATAGAACAAAATTTGTGTGAAAGCTAATTAGTTGTTGATGCAACTAGTTCGAAATTTCTTTACTTTTAGTATCTAATTTTCAAGTATGCAAGAAGCCTATATAGTTGCCGGATACCGCACCGCTGTCGCCAAATCAAAACGAGGCGGCTTCCGATTTTATCGCCCCGATGATTTAGCAATAGATGTTATAAAAGGATTGCTGGCTTCTGTACCTCAATTAGATAAAAGTTTAGTTGATGATGTAATTGTTGGAAACGCCGTACCCGAGGCAGAGCAGGGCTTACAGGTAGGCCGCATCATTGCAGCAAGAGCAATTGGTTATGACGTACCAGGAATGACCGTAAACCGCTACTGCGCATCAGGTTTGGAAACCATCGCTATTGCCACCGCTAAAATTCGTATGGGCATGGCCGATTGTATTATTGCCGGCGGTACTGAAAGTATGAGCCTTGTGCCAACAGCAGGATGGAAAACAGTTCCTGCCTACTCAATTGCTAAAGACGATCCCGATTATTATTTAAGCATGGGCCTTACCGCTGAAGCTGTTGCCAAAGAATATAACGTTAGCCGCGAAGAGCAGGATCAATTTTCCTATAACTCTCATACAAAAGCATTGAATGCCATTGCACAAGGTCATTTTAAGGAAGGCATTTTGCCAATAGAGATTGAGCAGATTTATTTAGATGAAAAAGGAAAGAAAGCTTCAAAAAAATATACGGTTGATACGGATGAGGGGCCTCGCTCTGATACCTCAGTAGAACTGTTAGCGAAACTAAAACCTGCCTTTGCGGCCGGTGGTGTGGTTACAGCCGGCAACTCTTCTCAAACAAGTGATGGTGCGGCTTTTGTCATTGTAATGAGCGAACGGTTAGTGACTCAATTAGGCCTTCAGCCTATTGGGCGTTTGGTTGCTTGCGCTTCTGCGGGAGTGCATCCGCGCATTATGGGTATTGGCCCTGTAGCTGCCATTCCTAAAGTATTAAAGCAGGCAAATATGAGTTTGGGGCAGATCGATCTAACTGAACTAAATGAAGCCTTTGCCTCGCAGGCCATTGCGGTTATAAGAGAAGCAGGATTAAACCCTGAAACTGTAAATATAAATGGTGGTGCCATTGCACTTGGCCATCCTTTGGGCTGTACCGGGGCAAAGCTTACTATACAAAACCTTGGCGACTTAAAACGCACTGGAAAAAAGTACGGAATGATAACAGCCTGTGTTGGTGGCGGGCAGGGTATTGCAGGTATAATTGAGAGGTTATAAACATCGGCAAAAGCGTATTGCACAGTTGTCTCATTTATGCTGTTGTGGAAAAAATCAAATGGTAAGAAATTATAACTTGAAGAGTGAAAAAGTTATATTCGTCATACCACCAACCTCCAGTAAAAATGAGCAACGCCACCAAATCAACCATTCTTTATGTAGATGATGACAGCGACGATTGCATCTTCGTAAGAACGTCTATTGAAGATGCCGGTAACAAGGCCAATCTTATTTGTGCTAACAATGGAGAAGAAGCTGTCAACTATCTAAATTCTATTAGCGATACTTCCCTTCCTTCTCTTATTGTGCTGGATTTAAACATGCCCCGCTGGGATGGCCGCCGCACACTCAGCTATTTAAAGTCGCATCCGCATTTAGCCTCTATACCTGTTGTTATTCTTTCTACGTCAGAAAACAATATAGAGAAAGAAGCCTGCGAACGGCTGGGAGCTGTTTCTTATTTAAGAAAGCCTTGTCATTACGATGGTTACAAAGGCATCGTGGCTAATTTTTTCTCGCACATAAAAGCCTGAATGTGAACAAAATTGTTTTGTACGCCGACGACGACCCTGACGATAAAGTCTGGGTGGCAGAAGCTTGCAAAGCCGTGGATAGCGATTTAAAAATAAGCTTTGTAGATAACGGCAGGCAGGTGCTCAACTTCCTGGAACACTTAACAGATCAACAGCTCCCTTGTTTAATTGTTTTGGATTTGAATATGCCTGAGCTGGATGGCCGCCAAACCCTGCAAAAATTAAAAGAGCACCCGGCTTACCGGCAAATTCCGGTAGCTATTGTTTCAACCTCTTCAAATACTATAGACCGTGAGGTTTGCCAGCGTTTTGGCGCTTCACTTTTTTTGATCAAGCCGGTTATGTATGGCGAATGGGAAAGCATCATCAGGCAATTAGAACCCTTATCCGGTAATACATCTGCCAACCTTTAAAATACGGATTTTCCTATTACTTTTGCGGCAATACAATCTTGCATTTTTAGCTAAGATGATAGATAAAATGTATGAATAAGTTCTTTTTTTGAGCCAGGCTTAAGCACTACTATAGATCGACTGTTGCGTCGCACTCTTATACGTTCTTATCGCTATGCAGCAATATAAAAAACCATTAGTCCCTTGAAAAATATAACAAGCTAAGAAAGACCAGCCATTGACGCAAAAACCTACCATACAAAAAATCCTTGCTTCGCTGCTGCTGCTTGTCTTCTCCATTAGCTTTATTCCTAAAAGTTTTTTTCACGATGCAATCGCCAATCATACAGATGAAGCCACCTGTAGTTATTCTGCTGACAAGCTTTGCATACACCAAAAAGGTTTTAGTTGTTCATTTAACGATTTAGTGGTAGCAGGTCCTTATGTCCCCATCAATAATACATTCAGTTTAATTCAGCCCTTCATTCATTTTACTTTTAAGGACTGGCATAACCCCCTCCTTCTTCAACAGCAGTTTTTTGGTACAGAAAGCAGGGGCCCACCTGTCTCAGTTGCCTGATACTTTTACAAGACTGCAACATCTCATTTCTATCACTAAAAATTTTTTATGCAAAAGCTATTGCTTTTTGTCAGTTCCATATTTATTTTATTTACTGTATCAGCACAATTAAATAAAGGCATTACACTTTCCGGAAAAATCACTGATGCACAAACGGGCTCACCTTTACCAGGCGCCAGCATTTACATAGCCGATGCCCGCATAGGCAGCGTGACAGACGATCAGGGGAATTATAATTTTAAGAACATTCCGGCAGGACATCACATCATTGAAATATCGTACAGCGGCTTCGGCACTACCGTGCTACATATAGATGTTAATGAGAACAGCACGAAAGACTTTGCGTTAACGCCAGCGGTTCGGGAGCAGCAAGGCGTTACTATAACAGGTGTAGCGCAGGCTACCAATATCAGAAACTCGCCATCGCCTGTTTCTATCCTTCGCCGCAAGGAAATACTGCAATCAACGGCTACCAATATTATTGATTTACTGAGCCGCCAGCCAGGTGTTTCGCAAATCAGCACCGGGCCTGCCGTATCCAAACCTGTAATCCGTGGCTTAGGCTTTAACCGTGTAGTGGTTATTAACGACGGCATACGGCAAGAGGGTCAACAGTGGGGAGAGGAGCATGGAATTGAGATAGATGAATTAAGCGTTGTGCGTGCCGAAATTTTAAAAGGGCCGGCCTCTCTTATTTATGGCAGCGATGCCTTAGGTGGAGTGGTGAATTTTATTACTAACACGCCGGTGCCGGAAGGCGTGATCCGTGGAAATATTTTAAGCAACTTTCAATCGAATAACAGTTTAACAGGCGTTAATGCAAACATTGCAGGCAATAGAAATGGGTTCAACTGGAACCTTTACGGTACATCCCGTTCGGCCGGCGATTATAAAAACCGCTATGATGGGAGGGTACTTAATTCCCGTTTTAAGGAAACCAATTTTGGGGGTTATGTCGGTTTAAATAAAACATGGGGCTACAGCCATTTGGTATTCAGCGGCTTTAATCAAAACCTCGGTTTGGTTGAAGGAACAAGAGATTCAGGCACCGGTGAATTTTTAATTTATGGCGAATCGCCATTAGAAAGAATCGCCATTTCGGATGATTATGAAAGCCGTACACCTGTTACTCCTTATCAAAACGTACAGCATTATAAAGTAGTAAGTGATAATAATTTTAACGTGGGTAAATCAAGGTTAAAACTAAATATTGGGTACCAAAATAACCTGCGTAAAGAATTTGCTAACCCACAGTCGCCAAAGGTGCCGGAGCTTTTTTTCGATTTAAAAACTATTAACTATAATCTTCAATTTGCTTTACCAACAAAAGCCGAATGGCAAACTACATTTGGCATTAGCGGCATGCGCCAAAGCAATGAAAATAAAGGTGAGAAAACGCTGATACCTGAGTATAGTTTATTCGACATCGGCGGATTTGTTTTCAGTCAAAAATATTTTGGCAACACAACACTAAGTGGCGGCTTGCGCTACGATAATCGCTCCATTAATTCAAAGGAGGGATTTGAAGGGCCTGATATAAAGTTTCAAGCCTTCAAACGGAGTTTCTCCAACTTCTCGGGCAGCGCCGGAATAAGTTATACGCCTGCCTCATTCTTAACACTAAAAGGCAATGTGGCAAGAGGTTTCAGAGCGCCAACATTATCTGAGTTGGCATCAAACGGAGCACACGAAGGAACGGTGCGCTTTGAATATGGAAAGCAGGATCTGAAGTCTGAAAAAAGCTTCCAGGTTGATGCTGGCGTGGAAGTGGATTATGAACACTTCAACTTTTCGTTAAGTGGATTTTACAACCGCATCAGTGATTATATATTTTACCGCCGTCTGCAAAATATAGCAGGAACAGATTCGCTAATCATTGACGCCAATGAAACATTTGAAGCGTTTCAATTTGGACAGCATGATGCTACATTATCGGGCCTTGAAATGCAATTTGATGTTCATCCTCACCCACTAGACTGGCTGCATTTCGAAAACACTATTTCATACGTTAGAGGAAGATATGATGAGAAACTGGATGGCAGCGACAACCTTCCGCAGATACCACATACCCGCTGGATAAGTGAGCTGCATGGGGATTTTTTAAAGAAGGGCAAAAGCCTTCGTAACCTTTATCTGTTGTTTGAAACAAATGCGGCCTTTGCACAAAACAACCCCTTTTTTGGATATAATACAGAAAGCAGGACACCTGGTTATGTACTATTAAATGCGGGTATCGGCACCGACTTTGTTACTACTAAAGGAACCACCTGGGCCAGTCTGCATTTAGCTATAAATAACATCACAGACAGAGCATATCAAGATCATTTGAACCGGTTAAAATATACCGATGTAAATGCGGCGACCGGCAGACAAGGCGTATTTAATATGGGAAGAAACTTTAGTGTGAAGCTAAATGTGCCGCTAGCATTTAGCGCTAAATAATTTTTCTAAAACAACGAAGAAAATCATTGAGCGGTGAGTCAGTTGACTCACCGCTTTTTTATAACCCAATATGTTCCATAGTCCAATTTCATTTCAGTTCTTAAACTTTTTATAGGAGCATTGCATTAGTGTTGAATTAAGTAGTACATGCAAGTAGTAACCACGAACTCAGTAACAACAATCTTTTAGTCACCAAATATTGGGTATTGTGCATCTACTAATTTTATTTTACGAAATAAAATATTAAAGTAAACCAAAATTTATTTGGATTAAATATTTATATCTTTTTATATTTAGTGTACCAAGCTAATTCAACGTCCTATCTAATTCTTCATTATCTCCTTTTCTTAGAAAAATTCTTTCCGGCAGTGTGCTGTTGTATTTAAAACTTGTCTTCGTTTTATAATTGAATAAGTATGTGTGTCTTAGACATTAAAATATGTCTTGGGCTTATTCATTATCGTTTATGCTTTTTATTCACTAATAAACCATTGCTATGCTTAACAAAAATCCTCAATGGATCACAATTCAAAACGTTTTACGTTTTATTCTTCTTGTATTTTTTTTAAATCAGGTGCCTTGCTACCTAAGTGCGCAGAGTAATCAATCTGTAGCAATCAAATGGAAGCTTAGTACTACTGTCGACGGTGTGCAGTTTTATTACGCTGTAGATAAATGTGGTGATAAAAACAATGTGTATTTAAAATTAAATAATCAAAACAACTATAAGGTAGAAGTTACCTGGAAAGAATTGTTTACCACGCAGGCGGACCAGCCATCCGAGGGCTTTTCCGGACAAAAAAGAATGGTTGTTGCCCCCGGTGTGATAGAGGCTAATAGCTGTAATGAAAGCAAGAACAGAAGTTTACTTATACTGCCTGAAGATGTCAGCCCCGCCTACGAAGTTCAAATAAAAAGCTTTGCCTTCAAGAATATCTCTGTATCCAGCCTTCAACCAAATAAATCACTCAATTAAGATTTAGTTTATGAAAAAATTTATAACAATATCTAAAAACATGTTACGGCCTCTTTTATTATTGGCCAGTTTTCTGTTCGGATTTGGATTTGCTGCCTTCTCACAAAACAGCGACAGTAAGGGCACAGACTTCTGGTTGATGTTTAATGGTAATGTGTCAACTCCCGTCCTTACTGTTTTTATTACATCAGATGTGGCAACATCAGGAGTTGTAAGTATTCCAGGGCTGGGGTTTTCAGCCCCTTTTACTGTAGCAGCCAATAGTGTTACACCAGTTGTAGTGCCTACTGCTGCCGGTACTCATACCAGTAATGTTGTTGACAATAAAGGAATCCATATAACGGCTTTGCAGGAAGTAACTGTTTATGGGCTAAATTATGCGCAGTTTACTACTGATGCTTATTTAGGATTGCCTACTAATGTTTTAGGCACAGATTATATAGTTTTAACTTACTCAGGAAATAATTTAAGTTCACTGGGCATAGTTGGAACTGTAAATGCTACTACTGTCACCATCACTCCTTCTGTAGCCGCCTCAGGCCGACCGGCAGGAGTGCCTTTTAATATCACACTCAATCAGGGGCAAACCTATGAATTAGGAAATGCCTCTGATCTAACCGGAACCATTATCACTTCAACAAGCCCTGTTGGAGTAATGGGTGCTAATGCTTGTGCAAACATTCCCCCTGGAGCAAGCTTTTGCGATCATATTAATGAGATGATGCCTCCTACTGACACATGGGGCAGAAAATTTGGAACCGTCCCGCTTAAATCAAGAGCAAATGGTGATACATGGCGGTTTTTAGCTTCAGAAAACGCTACAGTAATTACAATTAATGGAGTGGCGCAGCCAGCTATTAACAGAGGCCAGTTTATTGAAAGAATACTTACCACCCAATCTGTAATAGAATCAAATAAACGTATTCTTGCTGCGCAATATGCAAACGGTTCTGGCTTCTCTGGCAACCCGGGCGATCCATTTATGATGTTGATACCTCCGCTGGAACAATTTCTTGCTAAATACACCGTAACAACTGTTTCTGGTTATGTAGCACACTATATAAATGTTATTGCGCCAAATAGTATTGCCGGTTCACTAACGCTGGATGGCGTTGTTGTTCCTGCGGCATCGTTTACCCCTATAGGCACAACGGGTTTTTCCGGAGCACAGATCACTGTTACTCCGGGCACACACAATTTGTTCGGAACGCTTCCTTTTGGCGTATTCATGTATGGTTTTACTAACGATGACTCATACGGCTACCCGGGAGGACAATCTTTTGCTCCGGTAGGCATAGTAAATTCTGTGGTGCTTACTCCGGAAACGGGAACAGCACAAGTAGGCACCGAACAGTGTTTTGATGCCCTAGTTAAAGACCAGTTTGGAAACACGTTGGCTGGCGTTAGAGTGGACTTCGGCATAACAGGGGCTAACCCAGGAAGTTCAAGCTTTGCTTTCACAAATGGTAGTGGTATTGCCCATTTTTGCTATACCGGCATAAATACAGGTACAGATAATATAGTTGCTTCTGTTGGTACCCTTAATGATGCTTCAAGTTTTGTTTGGACACCTGCAGTCAGCGATGTTTATTATTCGAAACCTTCAGGTGATTTGCATAACGTATTAACTTGGGGCCTTAACCCAAATGGCAGCGGACCTAATCCTTCTGACTTCAACGACAGCATCTTCCAATTAGCCAATCGTCCGAACATTTATACCATGACTGCTGATTGGACAGTTGGTGGTACTATCAATATACCAACTGCCAGCCAATTACAAATTAATGGAAGCACATTGTCTATCGCTTCCTTAGCAGGTTCCGGTACTTTAACCGGCTCAACTACTTCTAACCTTGTTGTAACCGGAAGTGCAGGCGGGGATGCCGGGGCCTTGAGATTTACAGGCGGTAGCAATACGCTGAATAACTTTACACTTAACCGAACTGGTGCCACTGCATCAGCTACGCTGGGTACAGCTTTAAATCTTTTAAACGTACTTACACTTAGCAACGGTACACTCAACACAGGTAATCTATTAACTTTAAAGAGTACGGCTGCAAATACAGCCCGTGTTGCTCCCGTAACAGGCAGCATTAGCGGTACGGTAACAGTAGAGCGTTACATTCCTGCCCGCAGGGCCTGGAGGTTATTGGCCGCCCCTGTTGGAGGGACATCCGAAGCGGCCAACGGCGTGTCAAGTTTAACCCATGCGCAGGAAACTGCCCAGGGAGCACTTACAACATCCACAGGAGATCCTCGGCCATTGTCTTTCGGCACAGCTACCTTCTCCCTTAATGCGGCGCACACAGCTATGACATTTACTGCTACCATCACTAACATTGATGTAACAGGTACACAGACAGCTGATCTGAACGATAATTTAACCGCAGCACACATTCATGTGGGCGCACCTCCGGGAGTAAACGGGCCTGTTCGTTGGGGGTTCTTTGGCGCACCGGATAATGATAACAATCCGGATAACCTGATAGTAACTCCTTTTGCTACCGGTGTCGGTGGCACGTTTAGCAGTACCTGGGATTTACCGGAAGGCAATGCAGGTACAACACTTGCCACTAATTTGCCCGGCATCCTGGGAGGCTTGTCTTATATCAATTTCCATACTGTCCAATTTAGCGGTGGCGAGATACGCGGACAAATCAACCTGATCGGAGCCGGCACACAGACCATCAACCAGGCATGGCAGGAAGGAGCCACCACTTTTTCACCTAACCCTAACCCTGCTCCCGGCTTTGGTACCCACATCACTCAAAGCGCCTCCAATGGGGCAGATGGACTTGATTTTAATACAGCCATTGCGATGTCCTCACTGAAAAGGCATCAAAACTCAAACAATACCTGGGTTCCTGTTTTAAATACAAATGCCACACCTGTCAATAGTAATGCATGGTTCACTTTTGTAAGAGGCGACCGAAGTATCAATATGGGTTTCAATACGGTTGCTCCTAATAATACCACTCTTCGTGCAAGTGGCCCACTGCGTACAGGTGACCAAACGTTTCCGATTGCCGCAACTGGCTTAACGGCTATACCTAATCCTTATGCATCGCCACTGAATTTCGCTTCAATTGCAACCAACAACCCTAACATTGCCAATAGCTTTACCGTAGTAGATCCTAAGCTGGGCAGTACAGGTGCTTTTGTAACTGTTAGTTTTAACGGTACTTCTTATGATGTTTCCCCAACTGCTGTAAGCCCGATTACTGAACTGATACAGTCAGGTCAGGGATTTTTGGTGCAATCAACAGGTCTGGCAGGAAGTATTACTATTAAAGAAAGCGATAAATCGGCTACCGCAGCTACCAATGTGTTCCGTACGGCGGGCACCCCAACCCTTTCTCCAACCAACGCAGCACCTGTTTATTCAGATCCCGCTACTGGTGTTGGTCTCAGGATAAATCTGCAGGCTATAAATGACGATCATACTACAACTTTATTAGACGAAGTGTTTTCTTCATACAAGAGTGATTATTCAAAGGAAATAGACCAGATGGATGCCGTGAAAATGGCAAACAATGATGAAAATATAGGCGTAGAAAGAGAGGGGCATACACTGATACTGGAACGCCGGCCACTGCCAGCAAATGGGGATATCATACCACTGAAAATTTGGAACCTGGCCAAGAAAACCTACTTGCTGGAAATTAATCCTGTTAATTTGGCGGCAGCGGGTTTAAATGCTTATCTTGAAGACAAGTACCTGAAGACCTCCACACCTATACGTTTGGATAAAGCTTCCCAGGTGTTCTTTACCATTACAGGCGATGTTGCTTCTCTTGCCACTAACCGCTTCCAAATTATCTTATCCAGAAAAGTCCTTAGCGAACTGACAATTGTACCGGGCAAAAGCAGCATCACTGCTTTTCCCAATCCAATCACCAGCAGAACCATTGCCTTATTGTTTACAAATAAACCTGCAGGGAACTACCAGGTGACATTAAGAAACACCTTGGGCCAGGTAGTATTCACAAAAAATATCCAGCATGGAGGCGGCACCTCTACGCAGACGTTGCAACTGGATAAAAAACCTGTAAGTGGAGTCTATCACTTACAGCTAAGTAATAAAGAAGCAGTAACCAATCTATCGCTACTCAGTAATTAAAAGAAACAACAATAATTATTTAACCAAAAGCTCTAAACCCTCCCTTTATGACAAAAATGAAAAGTAAATTGATTTGTTTGTTCGTAGCCCTTACGGTGACACTCACCTTTACCACTGTGCAGGCACAGTTTGACGATCCCGACCCTCCGCCGCGCAGTGAAATCCCTTTTGATGGTGGGCTAAGCCTCATTATTGCAGCAGGTGTTGCCTACGCAGCTAAAAAAGGATACGATAAAAAAAATAAACAAAAGCAAAACAGCGAAGTAGAAAAATAAGCAGTTAGCCTGTTTATAATTTACTCAACAGCACAAGATCAATAACCAAAAACAGCTTTTATACCTTTAAAACTGTTTTTGGTTATTGATCCTTTTTTTAACTCGTAACCCCTCAGCTCAACTTATGATACGTAAAATCAACAGCTACGCACTTAAACTTTTTGATGTTTCCTACTCCGTGAAATTTCTGTTGCGAATGGTAGGGTTGTATCTCCTTTTCCGGCTGATTAATTGGTCATGGATTGGACTGATTGCACCGGGAGGATTGTACAGCGCATTTGCAGATAATTATCTTAACTACGTTAGTTTTATTAAAGTCTCTGTATTACAAACTGCAAGACTTATGGCAAACATATTCGGCGTCTCATCACATCTTGTTTCTACTTCTGTTATAAAGGTTGAAGGTGGTGGCGAGCTTTATATGGCTTGGGCCTGCTGTGGACTTGAACTTATGAGTTTTTGGGCAGCTTTTGCCCTTGCAGATACCACGCCTTTACGCACAAAACTTAAGTGGTGTTTGGGAGGACTTTTTAGTATATGGCTGATTAACTGCGTACGGGTAAGCTTAATAATGATTGCTCAAAAAAATAAATGGCAAAATTTACAGATGATGACCCATCACGACACTTTTAATATAGCGGCTTACGCACTTATTATTTTTCTGATGTTCATTTATTACAAGAAAAATAAAAAGCAGTTTGGTGAGCAACATTCCAAGCCACAACTTTTTTCTGCTTAAGAATAGCAGCGCGGTTTAACAGGCAATGATGTGTACTTCTACAAGGAAACTTTTGCTTCTTTACTAACTTGTTTCCTCTCCCCTATCTGCTGCCGCCACATAGCGTAGTATAACCCTTTTTCTTCCACCAATGCTTCATGTGTACCCGTTTCTATTACCATCCCTCTTTCTAAAACATAAATTCTGTCTGCATGCATGATTGTAGATAAACGGTGCGCAATTAAAATAGTTATTTGATTTTGCAGCGATGAAACGTTGCGAATAGTTTTACCAATTTCTTCTTCTGTTAATGAATCCAGCGCTGAAGTAGCTTCATCAAAAATCAACAAATTAGGCTGACGCAATAATGCTCTTGCAATTGACAACCGTTGCTTTTCTCCACCCGATAGTTTTAAGCCGCCTTCGCCGATCATTGTCTCAACACCTTTTTCTGCACGCTCTATTAAGTTTTGGCAAGAAGCTTTGTATAAAGCATCCAGCAAATCTTTTTCAGTTGCTTGGGGATTCACAAACAGCATATTTTCTTTTATCGTTCCGCTAAATAGTTGTGTGTCCTGCGTAACAAAACCAATCTGTTTGCGCAGGTCATCAAAATGTATATTGTCTTCGTCAACCCCGTTATAAAAAATATTTCCTTCTTGCGGACGGTACAAGCCTACCAACAATTTCATAAGGGTTGTTTTGCCAGAACCCGATGGACCAACAAAAGCAATAGTCTCGCCCTTTTTTGTGCTGAAGCTAATATTGTCAATGGCTTTGTGTTGTGCAGTTTGATGCTTGAAAGCAACATTGCGAAATTCCAAAGTTTGTACAGGACCAAGATGTTTTGGATGGGCAGGTTCAGTTTCAGGCTTCTTCTGCATTAGTGTCTCAAAATTATTCAGCGACGCTTCTGCTTCGCGATAGCTGGTTATAATGTTGCCAATTTCCTGCAAAGGGCCGAAAATAAAAAACGAATAGATCTGCATCGTTACTAATTGGCCTGCATCCATTTCGTTTTTAAATATGAACCACATGAGCATAAACAAAATCACCTGGCGCAGTGTATTTACAAAGGTGCCCTGCACAAAAGCAATGCTACGTACCCGCTTTACTTTGGTAATTTCAAGACCCAGAATTTTGTAGGTATTTTTATTTAAGCGTTCTACTTCCTGACCTGTTAGGCCCAGGCTTTTCACCAGTTCTATGTTGCGCAACGATTCGGTTGTAGTGCCTGCCAAAGAAGTAGTTTGGCTTACGATTGTTTTTTGAATTGTCTTTACTTTTTTACTTAAAATGTTTGAGATAACCATCAGGATGGCGGTGCCGCCAAAATAAACAATGGGCAATAGCGGAGAGATAAAAGCAGCAAATACAGCTACAATCACAATGCCGACAAAAACAGTAAATAAAATATTGACGAAGTTGGAAATAAACTTTTCTGTATCTACCCTTACTTTTTGCAGAACGCTCAGGGTTTCACCACTCCGCTGGTCTTCAAATTCCTGATAAGGCAATTTCATAGCTTGCTGCAGACCATCGGTAAAAACTTTCGCACCAAATTTTTGTACGATGATGCTTAAAAAATAATCCTGGAAGTTTTTAGCGATCCTGCTTATCATCGCCACTGTAATAGAAGCTAACAGCAGCCATACAATACCATAAAGCGCTACCTCTTTTCCTGCCCGGTTTAAGATGGTGGTTTTCGTAAAAAGGAAGCTATCCCAGCTAAAACTTCCTGGCGGGGTTTGCACCTTTTGGTGCTCGTTGGCAAGGTTAATGAGCTTGCCAAAAATGATAGGATCTATAAGGGAAAAGCCAATATTAACAGCCGCCAGTAACAACACAAAAAATACCAGCACCCGGAAAGGCCGCAGGTAAGTAAGCAAAATTTTCATGCTGTAAAGCTAAGGGCTGTAGCTTATTTGATAGCGTTGAACGATGTTGTTTTTAGCCTGTGATAAAGGCCAGCCATTGTAAACCACCGGCAAAGGAATAAGCTAAATAAATTCTTATCACACTACAATTACCGTTAGTGTTCCTATCGCCAATTGCTTATTGCTCTTTTTTAACCCGCCCAACCTTCCCTGTCTAAACTCCTATACTGGATAGCTTCCGCTAAATGTTCAATTTTTATTTCTTCACTTCCTGCTAAATCAGCAATGGTTCTTGATACTTTTAAAATACGGTCATAAGCTCTTGCCGAAAGGTTCAACCGTTCCATCGCCTTCTTTAATAAGTTTTGTCCGGCAGTGGAAATAACACAAACTTCTTTCAACATTTTAGAGCTCATTTGTGCATTGCAATAAACATCACTGGCATCTTTATACCGCACTTCCTGTATCTCTCTTGCTTTTATTACTTTATCCCGAATGCTTGCAGAAGTCTCCTGCGGCTTTAGTGTAGTTAGTTCGCTAAACGGAACCGGTGTTACCTCCACATGCAAATCAATTCTGTCAAGCAATGGACCTGATATCTTATTCAGGTATTTCTGTACCGTTCCGGGTGGGCAGGTACAATCTTTATCGGGGTGATTGTAGTATCCGCACGGACAAGGATTCATAGAAGCGATCAACATAAAAGATGCAGGAAAATCAACAGCGACTTTTGCACGGCTGATAGTAACCCGTCGTTCTTCCATTGGCTGGCGCATCACTTCCAATACTGTTCTTTTAAACTCCGGCAATTCATCTAAAAACAAAACGCCGTTATGCGCCAAAGAAATTTCGCCAGGTTGCGGTATGCCGCCACCGCCAACCAAAGCCACATCTGAAATTGTATGGTGCGGACTACGAAAGGGGCGTTTGGAAACCAGCGTTGTATTCTCCGGGAGCTTACCGGCTACTGAGTGGATCTTGGTTGTTTCCAGGGCTTCCTGCAAAGAGAGCGGCGGAAGTATAGTTGGAAGTCGTTTTGCCAGCATGGTTTTTCCTGCACCGGGGGGGCCAATCAATATTGCATTATGCCCACCTGCGGCTGCAATCTCCAATGCCCTTTTGATATTCTCCTGTCCTTTTACATCGGCAAAGTCAATTTCAAAATCGTACTGCGAATGAAAGAACTCTTCACGGGTATTGATCTTTATTGGTTGCAGGCTTTGCTCATCGCTCTCAAAAAACTGGATAACATCTTTTATATGAGCCACGCCATAAACATTCAGGTTATTCACCATGCCAGCTTCCTTGGCATTGGCTGTGGGCACAATTAATCCTTTAAAACCTTCCTTGCGTGCTTGTATGGCAATGGGCAAAGCCCCTTTAATGGAACGTATTTCACCATCAAGACTTAACTCGCCCATGATGATGTATTTATCTATCACTTCGGCGCCCTTCATGCGTTTGGTAGCGGCTAAAATTCCAATGGCGATGGGAAGGTCAAAAGCAGTCCCGCTCTTTTTTAAATCCGCAGGGGCAAGGTTTACCACAATACGGGTCCTGGGCAGATCGGTACCAATACATTTTACGGTGCTTTCAATGCGTTGCATACTTTCCTTCACGGCATTATCGGCAAGGCCAACTATTATGTACCCGGTACTTGTTTGCATCCAGTTCACCTCCACGGTAATAGTGATGGCTTCTACGCCGTAAACTGCGCTGCCAAAGGTTTTTACAAGCATGTATCAGAGTAGTTTTGGTAAGATGGTATTTAAAGAGACGCTTTTTCCTGCGTATGAACAAGAACAATTTTGTATAGCGAACCAACAGCTTTCCAATACATATTACAAACAAGGTTGATGGTGTTCATTTTTATGTCACGAGCTAAAAGTTTTTATGCCAAAAAAAGTTTTTTTCAACCCCAGCCTGACGGATTCTGCGACAGGCTTGAATGTAATTTTTTCTAACGTTTGTTATCCACAGATGTGAATATCTCTGGCGTTATTTTTCGGACTTGTAAATCTACATTCGTCTTCCCGCCAAACTTTTTTACGACGGATTCAGGACGATAAAAAACTTACTCATCTAATATAAAATTTTAGGACATGGACAGTGCAAAATCAACATCCAAAAAAGGACTACAGTTTCAACGCCGGTACACTCGTGATGACATCAATGTGTACGATCAATTTCAGTACGACTACCGCACCTCTGTTATTCGCAACCCCAGCGGTGAGGTTGTGTTTGAGATGAACAATGTAGAAGTACCAAAGCAGTGGAGCCAGATCGCCACTGACATTCTTGCCCAGAAATATTTTCGCAAAGCCGGCGTGCCGCAGGCAGATGGGTCTAACGGTCGTGAGACATCAGCCAAACAAGTGGCCCACCGTATGGCTAATTGCTGGCGGGTGTGGGGCGAACGTTATGGCTACTTCTCCTCCGAAAAAGATGCTACCGTTTTTTATGAAGAACTGGTTTACTCAATCCTTAACCAAATGTGTGTGCCTAATTCGCCACAATGGTTTAATACCGGTTTACACGAAAGCTATGGTATAGCAGGTAAGCCACAAGGCCATTATTATGTTGATCAGACCGACGGTCAGTTGAAGGTTTCTACATCAGCTTACGAACGTCCGCAGCCACATGCCTGCTTTATTTTAAGTGTGGAAGATGACCTGGTAAACGATGGCGGTATCATGGACCTGTGGGTTCGGGAAGCAAGAATTTTTAAATACGGTTCAGGTGTTGGTACCAACTATAGCAACCTGCGTGGCGAAGGCGAAAAGCTAAGTGGCGGCGGGACATCAAGCGGCTTAATGTCGTTCTTAAAAATTGGTGACAGGGCTGCAGGTGCTATTAAAAGTGGCGGCACAACAAGGCGTGCAGCCAAGATGGTTTGTTTGGATATTGACCATCCTGAAATTATTGGATTTGTCAACTGGAAATTAGAAGAAGAAAAGAAAGTAGCTGCATTGATTGATGCGGGATATCCATCCGATTATGAAGGTGAAGCTTACCGCACTGTAAGCGGACAAAACTCAAACAACTCTGTTCGCATCCCTAATTCTTTTTTCGACAAATTAGAAAAAGACGAAGACTGGGAACTGACAGCACGTACCGATGGCCGAGTAATGAAAACGGTTCCGGCAAAAGAATTATGGAATACAATCGCATATGCCGCCTGGCGCTGCGCCGATCCGGGAACACAATATAATACCACCATCAACGAATGGCATACTTGCCCTGAAGGTGGTGAGATAAGAGCATCTAACCCATGCAGTGAATACATGTTCTTAGATAATACCGCTTGCAACCTTGCATCGGCTAACCTGATGAAGTTTTACAACTTCTATACAAAAACATTAGATGTAGAAGGTTTTGAATATTGCTGCCGCTTGTGGACAACCGTGTTAGAGATCTCAGTATTGATGGCGCAGTTCCCAAGTAAAGAAGTAGCGCAATTAAGTTATGAATACCGTACGCTTGGTTTAGGCTATGCCAACCTCGGAACCTTGTTAATGGTTAGCGGCATTCCTTACGACAGTGAAAAAGCCCGGGGCATCGCTGGCGCTATCACGGCAATTATGACGGGTATCGCTTATAAAACATCTGCGGAATTAGCCGAAGTGCAGGGCGCTTTTCCACGATATGAAGAAAATAAAGAACACATGCTGCGTGTAATGCGCAACCATCGCCTGGCTGCGTATGATGCCGA
>JAQBNG010000030.1 GCA_028288675.1 Flavisolibacter sp.
ATATTACACCTGATTATCCCGGTTTGGATAAGCTGATTGAAGACATGTGGGAAACTATGTACGGCAGTAATGGCGTGGGTTTGGCAGCACCCCAGATCAATAAGCCCATCCGGTTATTTGTAATGGACAGTGCGCAGATATTTACCAACATGGATGAAGAAGAAAGGGCAGAAACTACATATCCTGATGCACCCGGTATCAAGCAGGTTTTCATCAATGCCCATATTTTAGAAGAAGCCGGTGAAGACTGGCCTTACAATGAAGGCTGTTTAAGCATTCCTAAAATCAGGGAAGATGTTTACCGTGCCGAGGAAGTAACCCTTGAATTCATGGATGAAAAATTTGAGAAACACACTAAAACATTTGATGGTATAAGTGCCCGTATTATTCTGCATGAATATGACCATATTGAAGGGAAATTATTTATTGATCATTTATCTCTCTTAAAAAGAAAGCTGTATAAACGCAAACTGGACAATATTTCTAAAGGGGATATTAAGGTGGACTACCGGATGTTGTTTCCGAAGAAGTAAGACCTCACCCCTAACCCCTGGTCTTCGAGTACTCTCTCCAGCGATCAATCACCTGCGCAATATCAGTGGGCAGCTCAGTATCAAAAAACATTTCTTCACCAGTTGTAGGATGAACAAAACCCAGCGTTTTTGCATGTAAAGCCTGCCGTTGGCAAATAGCAAAACAATTATCAACAAACTGTTTGTACTTGCTAAAGACCGTGCCTTTTACAATCTTATCGCCGCCATAAAAATCATCATTAAATAAAGGATGACCGAGGTATTTCATGTGAACGCGAATCTGGTGGGTGCGGCCGGTTTCCAAAACACATTTAACCAGCGTTACATAATTAAACCGTTCCAAAATTTTGTAATGCGTGGTAGCAGCCTTCCCATGATCGCCTTCGGGGTAGGCTTCAAATAACTTGCGGTACCGGAGATTGCGGCCCACATGTGCGATGATGGTGCCTTCATCAGCTTCTATATCGCCCCAGGCTAAAGCATTATACTCCCGCTTCACGGTATGGTCATAAAACTGTTTGGCCAGGTGCCGCATGGCTTTATCATTTTTGGCTAACACCAATAAGCCGCTGGTGTTTTTATCTATACGATGAACCAGTCCAAAGCGAGGTAAAGTTTCTTCGGATACGGAAGGATTTTTTTGTTGCAGGTAATACGCAACTCCATTGAGCAAAGTACCGTTGTAATTGCCGCTTCCGGGGTGCACCACCATTCCTGCCGGCTTGTTTATGATAAGAATATCATCATCTTCAAATACAATGTTCAAGATCATTTCTTCGGGAACAACATCAGTAGATTCCGGCGAGAGGTCGGAGTAGATAATGATATCGTCAAGCGGTTTGATCTTATAATTCTGTTTTACCTCTTTGCCATTAACTAAGACCAGACCGGCATTGATAGCCCGCTGTAATTTATTACGGGTAGCATTTTCAATGCGCCCCATTAAAAATTTATCAATGCGATAAGGCTCCTGGCCTTTATCTATAGAAAAATGAAACCGTTCGTAAAGTTCATCGCTGCTTTCCGGTTCGTCTGCGGTTATTGATATATCCTCGTTCGCCATATCGTGCAAAAATAAAGGAGCTTATTTTTGCGGCGCCATGGAAAAACAAATAGTGCTGTTTCAGGACTTGGGTGAGATGGATTATAAATCGGCCTGGGATTACCAGGATGTGTTGATGAAGGAGAACCTGGCTGTAAAGGCAGAAGTAGGCCGTAGGCAGTATGAAACAGGCAACTCAACGGCCAACTGCCAACTGTCAACTGTCAACCATTTTCAACTGCCAACTACCAACTACCTATTGTTTGTAGAGCATCCCCCGGTATATACAATAGGCAAGAGCGGCAAAATGGAAAACCTATTAATTAAAGAGCAGGAGCGGCAACAAAGAGGCATTGAATTTTATCAAACCAACCGTGGTGGCGACATTACTTTTCACGGTCCGGGACAAATCGTAGGTTACCCGATACTGGATCTCGAAAAATTTTATACCGATATCGGACGCTATTTACGGGAACTGGAAGAAGTGATTATTCTTACACTTGCCGAATATGGCATTATTGCAGGCCGTTCTGCCGGCGAAACCGGTGTATGGATTGATGCTGCAACAAAAGGCAAAGAGCGAAAGATATGTGCTATGGGAGTAAGGTGCAGCCGATGGATTACGATGCATGGCTTTGCCTTAAATGTCAATACAGATCTGTCTTATTTTAACCACATTATTCCCTGCGGTATTCAAAATAAAAAAGTGACTTCCATAAAAGAGGAGTTGGGCAGAGAAGTTCCGATAGTTGAAGTAAAAGAGAAATTGAAAAGTGCTTTTGAAAAAGTATTTGGTGTGGAAATAAGAGATCAAAGCAACGGTTAAGGAAGTGGCTTCTATCCTAAGTTTTAACCTCCTTACCATCAGCCTAAAATTCCCTCGCCAGATAAAACTTGCTCTTCTCTACTAATTTATCATCATTATAAAGTTCAAATAAAAACCAGCCGGCGTGTACCAGGTTAGCTTTATCCAGGGTTAAACCTGTTTGTTTGATGGATTTAATTTCAAATAAAAATTCCCCGTCTTCTTCAAAAAATTTAATGCGGTATTTCTGTTTTTCTGCATCGGGCAGGTTGATAAATACGTAACCGTCCTTGTTGGTGTAAACATAAAAGGAGGGAACGAAATCAGGTTTTTTTATAACTACCGGTTCCGGTTTTTTTATGACTGGTGGTTCTTTAATGTTTACTATAATAGCTTTTGCTGTATCAAACTCAGGCCGCTTTGTACCGCTAAAAAAGTACTGACCATTAGGCTTTACTATAAACAGCCGATAGAACATATGATCATTTGGAGCTTTTGTATCGGCAAAGCCATTCATGCGTGCATTCGGGTCAGTAAGGCTAATGATGGTTCTGTAACCTTTTATACTGTCATGTGAGGTTTGAATGCTGATTTGATTGAGAGAGTCGTAATTGTTTACCCAACTGATAATAATACGTGGATTGCCATCCCGGTCCGGGCCAAGGTTCCTTGCCGAGAATTTTGGAAGTGTATCCTGTCCCTGTGCAAAGACAGCTATAAAAATTAAAAAAAGTAAACCCGATATACGCTTCATACAGTAGAATTATACCATCTAAAATAGGCCGCAAATATAGAAGCGGCTGCTGTTCTTAATCAAAAATTAACGTTCCCTTCTTCAGTGAGCGATTGCCCTGCAAGCCACCGGTATGTATAATTAAAAGCCTGTCCATTGATGTGAAATAATTTTTGTTCAATAAATCAAAGGCAGCATAAAATGCTTTTCCTGTATAGACGAAATCAGTTGGTATGCCGGTTTTAGAATAGAGCTCATTCATAAATTGAAGCAAGCCTTCAGTATGTTTTGCATAGCCGCCAAAATGGTAGTCATGCATAAGTGTAAATGCTTGCAACTTTTCTTCAGGCAATAAATTTTCAATCTCCTGCTTCAAGGAGAAAGCGTTTTTTAAAGCCGGTATACCAATAACAGTTTGAGTGTGATTTGCAGCGGTGACGATACCCGCAAGCGTAGTGCCTGTGCCCACGGCTGAAATTATATGGGAGTAAGATCTCGTTTCATTGCTTTGTAAAATGCTTGTGGCACCTGTAGCTCCTTTTATGCCGTAGCCTCCTTCAGGAATCATATAAATACCTTCTTCATCATGTTTCTCATAAACAGCGGCGGGTTTTTTTTTGTGTTTATAGTCTTCTCTTGAAGTAAAAAAAAGTTCCATTCCAAAATTTTGGGCATCCAGCAAGGAAGGAGATAGCCTTACAGGTACCTCACCCCGGATTATTCCAATGCTTTTAAAATTATTTATCTCCGCTGCGGCAGCTGTTGCAACAATATGATTGGAAAAAGCGCCGCCAAACGTCAGCAGGGTTTCTTTATTATTATGCTTTGCTTCACCAATGTATTCTTTCAGCTTAAACCACTTATTGCCAGATACAAAGGGATGGACTAAGTCGAGGCGCAATACATCAGTTGTTACAGGAAAATTATAGTATGGGGAGAGGGAATCAATCCTGCATATTTCAGAAATGTGGCTCATCATTATCAAGGACTAAAATACTTTATTTTCGCACCAATTTTAAAACGGAAATATGAAACCAACATTAGTTATTATGGCCGCCGGCATGGCATCGCGTTATGGTAGCATGAAACAAATACAAGGGTTTGGCCCCAATGGCGAAACTATTATGGACTATTCTATTTACGATGCTATAAAAGCGGGTTTTGGTAAAGTTGTATTTATTATCAGGAAAGATTTTGCTGATGACTTTAAAAAAATATTCGATCCAAAGCTTGACGGTA
This sequence comes from Flavisolibacter sp., assembly GCA_028288675.1. GTDB lineage: Bacteria > Bacteroidota > Bacteroidia > Chitinophagales > Chitinophagaceae > Flavisolibacter. Next base: position 4,353 of record JAQBNG010000030.1, read on the forward strand.
AAATTGATGTGGAATATGTGTACCAGGAGCTGGATGCTTTTATTGGTGCCATTGCTATTCCTGCAGAAAGAAAAAAGCCATGGGGAACTGCTCATGCTATATTATGTGCGCATGGCGCCGTAAGCGGACCATTTGCTGTGATTAATGCTGATGATTTTTATGGTACCGATGCGTTTGTAAAAGCCAATAATTTTTTGGTGACTGACTGCGATGAAGATACTTATGGGATAGTGGCTTATAATTTAAACAATACACTTTCTGAACATGGTTCTGTTAGCCGTGGAGTGATAGAAGTAGGTGATAACGGCCAATTATTAAGCATTAACGAACGATTAAAAATTTATCGTGAAAATGGACAGATCATTAATGAAGATGGAACAACGAAAATGCCTATACCTGAAGAGGCAAAAGCATCTATGAATTTCTGGTGTTTCCATCCTTCTATATTTCCATACATCCGTGAGGAGTTTGCGACTTTTTTAGGAAGAAGTCTGAGCGATCCTAAATCGGAATTTCTGATTCCGTTTGTAGCCGACCAATTTATAAAAAGCGGTAGGGGTGAGATAAAAGTTATTCCAACCTCAGCGCCCTGGTTTGGTGTTACGTATAAAGAAGATGCGCCGATTGTACAAAGCAGCCTGGATAAACTGATAGACGAAAAAACCTACCCGGTAAAACTTTGGTAAGGCAAAAAGTAATCTTATAAAAAAGGCTTAGTAGTGATACTAAGCCTTTTTTTATGTTAGTATATTTTATCAATTCACTTTTACCATGTAAACGAAATCTGTAATCTTTTGCACCTGTTTTGTTCTGTCAATACCTTTTATACTTGAGGTTACAGGCAATCTTATATTCCGGAAAGTTGTATCGCTTTTTTGTAGCTGGCTTAGGGCGTCATAAATATATTTCGATTGAATAGCAAACACAGCCCCATCCAGTGAGGTCTGCTTTGAACTTAGTACGGCAATTACTTCCCCTTTACGGTTAATTATCGGGCTGCCACTATTACCCCTGTTAGCATCAATAGAAATTTGAACGGCCAGCGTATCACCATTATAACCAGTTTTAGCCGACAGGTAACCTTCGCCGTAAACAATATCAAAATCACTACGTGGAAAACCTAATGAAAAGACTGGCTCTGCTATATCGGTGCCCGATTTTTTTATTGCATAAGGAATGGATGACAGCGTTTTAAAAGCCGTATCAATAATTTTTAGAATTGCAATATCACGTTTGGCATCAACCCAAACAATACTTGCTTTGAAATCCTTTCCGGAAGCATTTTGCACTGCTACATAGGTAGCTCCTTCTATAACATGAGCATTGGTAACTAAGTAGCCTTTGGCATCTACTAAAAAGCCGGTACCACCTGTTGTGTACTTTATATCGGGAGGTGCATCAGTTCTTTTAATATGATTGATAACTGTAGTGATCTCTTTGTCCTGCTTCTTATTCTGAACTTCGAGGTTGTTGATTTTACTGTTTAAAAGTTGTACGTCCTGGGTTGTGTTTTTACCGGGAGAAAATGACCACACCATAGCACTGATGCTTAACGCCATAATACCCGCAACGGAAGCAGCAATGGCAGCCGTGCGTTTGTAGCGGTTGAACAAATAAACCACTTTGGCTCCGCCTTTCAGTTTTGGAGATTGAATCAATCCCTTTTCGGCCAGGTGAATGTGGGTTTCATCAAGAATGTTTTTAAACTGGCGGGTATCTTCAAACCGGGCAATCTGCTGCAGAAAAAAAGTATGTTCTACCACGGCCTGGTCTATCTCAGGGTTGCTTTTACGCAAGGCCTCGAAATATACCCTTTCGTTCGGGTTCATTTCGCCGCCAATGTAGCGTTCAACAGCTTCCAAAATTTGTAAATCCTCCATCACAGTGACTCATTTTTATATTGCGTGAAAAATAATTTCTTTAAGCGTACAAGGCATTTATACTTCTGCGTTTTGGCATTTTCGGCGTTGGTGTATCCAAAGCTGCCGGCAATTTCCTGCATATTCTTTTTTTGCATATAGAAAGCCTCTAATAAACTTCTGCAAGGTTCACCTAAACCCCCCATCGCCTTCTCCATCATTTTAAATTCAGTGTCCCGCTTTGCGTGATCTTCCATATCATCATCTACTATTACCAAATCGTCAGTGTTCTCGTGAAGGCTGTAGCGAGATTGCTGCATAAGCCTTTTTAGCCACAACCTCCTGCAAACTGAATAGACGAAAGTTTTTATCTGGCAGTTTAATTCAAAGGACCCGGACTGAACTTTTTGATATAAAACAATCATTGCTTCCTGGAAAACATCTTTTGCATCTTCCGTGCTGCCGTTATTATTTATTATTAGCGCCTGTATCAGGTTAAAATTTTCTTTGTAGATGGTATCAATCGCTTTTTTATCGTTACGGGCTAATCCCTGCAATAAGGCCGTTTGATTATGCTCTGCTTTCAAGTGCAATCTCCTTTTAATACTGTAATGGGGGAAAAGTAACCCAAAGATGGCGGTAAAAAAATTTTTTAAGGAAAGGGTTACTTTTTTTCAATGGCGGTATTAACCCTGTAAACCCGTCCTAAAATGAAGAAACTTTTGCTGATTGTTGCTATTGCCTGCCTTGCTTCTTGTAACGAGACGGCAAGGGTTGAAACGGAGTTGGACACTCTTGGAAAGAAGATAGACACCCTGACAAAAAAAATTGAAGATTCGAAAGTGGCAGATTCCATTAAATCAAAAGGCACCAGGTTGATGGACTCTACTAAATCCAAAGGCGGTCGTCTCTTAAATAGTTTGGATGATAAACTGAAGAGTATAAAAATTAAAAGAGATACAACAAAATAAAAATTTCTCACAAACAAAAAATCAAACAAAAATGAAAAAAGTACTAATGGTAATTGCAGTTGCTGGTTTTATGGCTTCTTGTAACAATGAAGCTGATTCAACAACAAGGACGAAAGATTCTTTAGATTCAGTTACAAAGGCGACTACAAATGCTATTGATTCAAATGCTAATCAGGCAACTGAAAAAGTAGAAAACTTAAATGATTCTACTAAAAACTTATTGGATTCTACCAATAAAATGAAAGACAGCGCTACTCATTAATTCAACCTCTTTCTATAAACAATCCAAAAATTAAACAACACATGAAAAAGTTCCTCGGAATTTTAGCTATTGCAGCCACATTAGTAGCTTGCGACAACTCTGCAAGCAGCGAGCAAAGAACAAAAGATTCTACTGACTCAGTAAGAAGAGTTGATAGCATCAACGCCGCTATGCCTGCTGCTCCTGCAACTATAACTCCTTCAACGGATTCTGGTGCTGGCACAACTGGTGCAGATACTTCTGGCGCAAGCAAAATGTCTGCTGATACTACCAAGTAATCACTTACAGACCGATTGCATGGCTGTGAGTTGAAAAATAGTTTTTTATGGCAAGCAATCGTTAGATAGCTGTCCTGTTTTCAGGGCAGCTTTTTTTAACCGCGGATGTTTAGGATTATATATGGATAAGCAGCATAGGTCGTTTGCAAACAATCCTGTTTTGGCTTAAAAAGCCTGACCCCCTCTAACTTTTCGCGTTTTATTTACTCACGCAACTTACTGGCAGTAGATTTAGTGATAATGGATAGATAAAATCCTTACAATCCATTTATAATCCCACCAATCTGCGGTTACCTTTGCACAAATTATTTTATGGCTACATTCGGTGAGCTTGGACTCAATGAACAGATATTAAAGGCAGTTGAGGAACTCGGCTATATACAACCAACTCCTATCCAGGAAAAAGCAATACCTGTGCTATTGTCAGGTACCAAAGATTTAATTGGACTTGCACAAACGGGCACGGGTAAAACCGCCGCTTTTGGTTTGCCCCTGTTACAGTTAATTGACATAGAAAAAAAACATCCACAGGCATTGGTCGTTTGTCCTACACGGGAGCTCTGCATGCAAATTGTAAATGAGCTGGAACTTTTTAAAAAGCATTCAAAAGGTATAAATGTAGTGGCTGTTTACGGCGGTTCCTCCATCTCAATGCAAATCCGTGATATACGTCGCGGAGTGCAAATTGTGGTAGCAACCCCCGGCCGTTTAATTGACCTTATAGAGCGCAAGGCAATTAATCTTGAAGAGATCAGCTACGTTGTGCTTGACGAGGCCGACGAAATGCTGAACATGGGTTTCCAGGATGATATAGAATTTATTTTAAAGAATACGCCAAAACGCGAAAGCACCTGGTTGTTCAGCGCCACTATGCCAGCCGAGATCCGTAACGTTAGTAAGCGTTACATGAAATCTCCGGAAGAGATTACCGTGGGTAAGAAGAATACTGCTAATAAAGACGTAGATCATCAATTTGTAGTTACCTCGGCGCAACACCGTTATGAGACACTGAAGCGCATCATTGATTTCAACCCGGGAATGTATGGTATCATCTTTACCCGGACAAAATTGGATGCACAGGAAGTTGCTGAAAAATTAACAAGAGAAGGATATGATATTGATGCCCTGCACGGCGACCTTACGCAGCAGCAGCGTAACAAAGTAATGGATGAGTTCAGGGAGAAAACCTTGCAGCTTTTAATTGCGACAGACGTTGCAGCACGTGGTATTGATGTAGTAGGCATTACTCATGTTATTAACTACGAGTTGCCTGATGATATTGAGGTTTACACTCACCGTAGCGGCCGTACAGGCCGTGCCGGTAAAACAGGTGTGTGTCTTTCTATCGTTCACACCCGTGAAACTGGCCGCATCCGCCAGATTGAACGTATGGCACAGGTTCCGTTCAATAAGCTGGAAATTCCAACAGGTAAAGATGTTTGCCGCAAGCAATTCTTTTACTTTATGGATAAATTATTATCAACTGACATTAGTCATGGCGATTATGAAACTTACCTGCCTATGCTCTCCGAAAAGTTTGCGGACGTAAGCAAAGAGGAAGTATTAAAGAGAGTGGCAGCACTTGAGTTTGACCGCTTTTTAAAATACTACGAAAACTCTGAAGACCTGAATGCCCGTGAACGCAGCCGCGATGACAGGGGCAGGCAACAGGAAGGAAGAGGTGAAAGGACTTCTGATAGAACACGTGATACCCGTGGCCGCGACCGCGAATATGGTGGCGGTGGTAACAGTACCCGCCTGTTTGTGAACCTCGGTACAAAAGATGGATTTTATAAAGCAAGCTTCCTGCAATTTATTCTGGATATGAGCGATTTAAGCAAAGAGGTTTTAGGTCGTATCGATATGAAAGAAATGAACTCGTGGATTGAAGTGGAAAAAGGGGCGGCAGCTAAAATGATCGGTGCCGTTGATGGTAAGAAGTATAAGGGTAGAAGAATACGGATGAATGAAGCCGATTCAGTAAGGCGATAACAATTCACGTTTAGGTACTCGCTCTTGCGCAATATTTATAAAACTCAATCATTTAATTGTGATTGAGTTTTTTTATGAACCATAGGGATGAATATCTATTTGGCTACTGTTGCGTCGCACTCTTGTACGCTTTGTAATTCTATTCGCTATCGTGCAATAACTCTTCAAAAATTCAATCTCACTGTTATCATAAACACTCCTTCTTGTCATCCCGACGCAGGAGGGATCTGAGCTAAACATTGTAAGCAAATACTGCTGCCAGGTTTACGCTTCGGAGCAGTCGTTTACGATGCAGTGCAATGATCCCTCCTGCGTCTGGATGACAAACAACCCTACTGCCAAATAGCAATTTTAAAGTAGCGCAGCGGCAACGGAGCGTCGCCAATGTCGCTTCATAGTAGTAATTAAGCTGGTTACTAAAACAAAAGACGTAGTATATCGCAATTGCATTTCGTTCATATAAAAATCCCTTCTTAATTTTACTGCCAGGCTTAACAACAGGATACATAATTTTATAGGCTAAAAAGTCATCTAAGCAAATTAGTGCTGTAGCATCATCCAACTAAAGTTTACCAGTTCATGCAAACCAGGAAAGTCAGTTTTAGCAGGCAAACCACTAACTTTTATTTTGGCGCTACCTTCTCTGATATAAAAAATTTTTCATCTCAAAAAACCACAGTTCTCATCACAGATGAAAACGTATTCGCCGCACATAAAAAATTGTTTAAAAGCTGGAATGTTATCGTATTAGATCCAGGCGAGGAATATAAAGTACAGGCCACAGTTGATTCTATTATTCAGCAGTTAATTGAAATGAAGGCCGACCGCACCTGGACGCTGATTGGCGTTGGCGGCGGTGTAATAACTGATATGACAGGTTATGTGGCTTCTGTTTTTTTACGCGGCCTTTCATTTGGTTTTGTGCCTACAACTTTATTAGGGATGGTTGATGCAGCCATTGGTGGCAAAAATGGAATTGATGTGGGGCTCTTTAAAAACATGGTGGGTACTATCACCCAACCTTCTTTTCTTTTGTATGATGTTAGTCTTTTAAAAACGCTACCTGACAATGAATGGTATAATGGCTTCGCCGAGATTATTAAACATGCTGCAATAATGGATGCAGCAATGTTTAAAGAATTAGAAAAAAGAAGCGTATCATTTTTTCAAAAAGGCAAGCCCGCTTTGCAGGCATTGGTGCAACGGAACGCTTTATTAAAAGCAAAGGTTGTAAAAGAAGATGAGTTTGAAAAGGGGCGGCGACGGCTACTGAACTTTGGCCATACCCTGGGACATGCACTGGAAAAACAATGTGAGTTAATGCATGGCGAAGCTGTTGCGATCGGGATGGCTTTTGCAGCTAAACTTTCAGGTGATCTGATAGGATTTAAAGGAGCTGATAGATTAGTAAGGTTGATTGAACAATATCACTTACCGGTTTCTACCCACTACGATAAAGAAAAAGCATTTCATTTATTGGTAAGCGATAAAAAAAAGGAGGGAGAACAGATCAATTTCATCCTTCTTGAAAAGCTTGGTAAGGCAGTAAGTAAAAAAATATCACTTCCAGAAATTTATAAAGCTATTTAATGCAGGAAACTATTTCTCCTTCGGAAATAAAAGGAACGATTACAGCACCGGCTTCTAAAAGCGCCATGCAGCGGGCTTGTGCAGCGGCTTTATTAAAAGGCGGCAAAACTGTTTTACATAACCCCGGTATCTCAAACGATGATGAAGCGGCCTTGGATATTATACAACAGTTGGGTGCTTCTGTAGAAAAGAAGGAGGATACAATAGTCATTCACAGCAACGGCGTCAAGCCCAGCTCCAATGAAATTAATTGTGGGGAGAGTGGCTTATCGGTGCGCATGTTTACGCCCATTGCAGCTTTAAGTGCTGAACCTATAACAGTATCAGGAAGGGGAAGTTTAGTCAAGCGTCCTTTGTCATTTTTTACAGAAGTATTACCGCAGTTAAGTGTACGCTGTGATAGTAAAGAAGGGTTTCTTCCCTTACATATAAAGGGCCCGCTTCAGCCAAAAGATATTGAAGTGGATGGCTCTCTCTCCTCACAATTTTTAACCGGGTTATTATTTGCTTATTCTGCTGCCGGAACTAGAAATGTAACCATCACGGTTCGCAACCTGAATAGCAAACCGTATATTGATTTGACCTTGCAGGTGATGAAGGATTTTGGTTTGCTCTTACCAATTAATAATAACTACGAGTCATTTTTCTTTCCTGGTAAACCAATCACTCAATCAACTAATAAACCAATCAACTACACCGTAGAAGCTGATTGGAGCGGAGCTGCTTTTTTATTAGTAGCAGGCGCAATAGCTGGCGATATAATAGTAAAAGGCCTTGATGTTTTTTCTACGCAAGCTGATAAAGCAATACTCCAGCCACTGATGCAATGTGGAGTAAATATTAGTGTTGAATCAGAACAGATTCATATTCGCAAAACTGCTTTAAAGCCATTCCATTTTAATGCAACGGATTGTCCTGATCTATTTCCCCCACTTGTTGCTTTAGCAGCCTATTGCGACGGAACATCTGTAATTGAAGGTGTGCACCGGTTAACTCATAAAGAAAGTAACCGTGCCCAAACTTTGCAGGAAGAATTTGGAAAGATGGGGGTGGAAATTACTTTCCAGGATGATCTAATGATGATAAAAGGGGGAGGCATCATAAAAGGGGCATCCGTTCATTCCCGTCACGACCATCGTATTGCTATGGCTTGTGCAGTTGCGGCGTTAGGCGCAGACGGTGAAGTGATCATTGAGCAAGCGGATGCCGTGAATAAATCATACCCGCAGTTTTGGGAACATCTCCGGTATCTTACAAATCATGAATGACTCTACAATCATCCTGGATTCCTGGCAGGCAAATGCCCATAACTGGATAGCCACTATAGATAACAATGAACTGGAGAGCCGGCGCCTTGTAACTAATGATGCTATTATTACTAAAATACTCAGTTATGATCCCCGAAAGGTTTTAGATCTTGGTTGCGGCGAAGGCTGGCTAAGCAGGGCGCTGCGTAAGCATGGAATAGAGGTTTATGGGACTGATGCTATTAAAGAATTAGTAGATGCGGCGATAGCAAAAGACGGCCCTTTTTATTCTCAGTATAGTTATGAGGAGATAACAGCAGGCAAACATAGTTTTCCATTTCTTTTTGATGCCATTGTTATCAATTTCGCTTTGCTTGATAAAGAAACATCAGCCGCATTAATTCACTACCTGCCCAGGATTTTAGTTGGAGGCGGAATGGTGTTTATTCAAACATTGCACCCACTTGTAATTGTTTCTTCTGAAGCATACAAATCCGGTTGGAAAGACGGTAACTGGGCAGGTATGAAACGCGATTTCGTTCAGCCTTATCAATGGTATTTTAGAACCACTGAAGACTGGGTAAAGCTTTTTACAGAGGCCCGCTATAATATAAAGGAGATAGGTGAACCTGTTCATCCGGATACGGGCAAGCCATTATCAATTATTTTTGTTTTAGGAGCACTAACATCAACAAATAAAATATGAATTCATTCGGACGCCTGTTCAGGGTTAGCATTTTTGGCGAGTCGCACGGGCCCTCGGTAGGGATAATTATTGATGGTTGTCCGGCTGGATTAAAATTGAGCGAAGAAGATTTTACAGAAGATATTGAAAGGCGAAAAGGCGGACTCCAAAAAGGTACTACGCCGCGCAAAGAAGATGACAAGCCTATTTTTTTAAGCGGCGTTTTTAACGGTTGTACTACCGGGGCTCCCTTGACTATCATCTTTGAAAATAATAATACACGTTCTACGGATTATGAAAAGGGCAGGGCCGTTCCCCGGCCCGGACATGCTGATTTTGTTGCGCACCATAAGTTTGGTGGCTTCGAAGACTTCAGAGGAGGCGGGCACTTTAGCGGAAGACTCACGGTTTGTTTAGTAGGAGCGGGAGTTGTTGCGAAAAAGCTCTTAGAGACAATTGAAGTCACCTCGAAAATTATTGAGATTGGCGGAGAGTCTGACATTGAAGCCGGCCTTCAAAAAGCTATCACTGCGAAAGACTCTGTCGGAGGCATTGTGGAATGCACGGTAACGAACTTACCACTAGGCTTGGGACAGCCTTTTTTTGATTCTGTAGAATCGCAAATTGCCCACGCAGTATTTTCTATTCCGGCAATAAAAGGAATTGAATTTGGTGCCGGCTTTGCGGCAGCAAAAATGTTTGGAAGCCAACATAACGACGCCATTATTGATGCTGATGGGACTACGGCAACCAATCATGCCGGTGGCATTGTAGGCGGAATATCCAACGGGGCTGATTTAGTTTTTCGTGTTGTGGTAAAGCCAACATCATCAACACCTATTGAACAGGAAAGCTGGAATTGGGAAACCAATCAAGTAGAAAAATTTTCCATTAAAGGCCGACATGATCTGTGCATTGCACTGCGGGTGCCTCCCGTACTTGAAGCCGTAGCTGCAATTGTTTTAGCAGACCTCATGTTGCAGGAGCAACAGATTTCTTCATCAGTACTTCGCTAATTTTTTAAACGATAGATCAAGCACGTCATAATTACGATCATTTGAAAAGCTATAATGCCACCACTCCGTTTCCAATGCACGAAAGCCATGTTTCTCCATTATTGTTTTTAATAACAAGCGGTTTTTTAAAACATCACCAGGTAAGTCTTTAAATGTATGATGAGCTGTGTCGGTAAAGTTGTCAAAACCCGTTCCCATATTTAATTCTTTACCGGTTTTAACCGCTATTAAAGTAACGTCAACAGCAAGTCCCCGGTTATGCCCTGAACCTTTTGCGGGGTTGGCTACGTAACGTTCGTCGCCAATAAGTTCCCACATTTTTTTAGTAACGCTGTAAGGGCGGTATGCATCCCATACTTTTAATCCATAGCCTTCGGCAAGTAACAATTCCTGCTGTACTTTTTGCAGCGCCTGTGCTGCCGTAACCCGTATAAAAGTTCTATCGCCATCCTTGTACAATTTCTTACCGGTGAAATTATTTTTGGTGGCGTAACGCAGGTCATAAACCACACGCGGCAGCCAGGTTTTTACTTCCGTCATCTTCTGCAGGCTGTCATGTTCAACACTTTTTTTATATCCTTTAACACTACTGACAACTGTAAGTTCCTGTGCAAATGATGGTTGCATATGCAGGAACAAACCGATTAAAAAAAATAAGTAGAAATATTTTATATTGAACTGTATTTTGTGCATCATTGTAACTTATGAAATTTTCACCGCTCTTATTAACACACTTATTTGGCAGGATGATAGCCGTCACTGTCTTCATATTTTTTGTAGGCGGTTGTAATTCTCATCCAAACATCGGCGAAAAAGAACTGGTTGAAACACCTGAAGAAATCAATACAAAAGCTGAAGATGTTATAAAAAACACGTTGGAGCAAATTCTTGAAAATCCATCAAAGGTTCCTGATTCTATAAAGATAAAAAATGCCGGCCTGCTCCAGAAAATCTACAGTAAAAACAATTTTGCTTTACTCTGGTCGTCTGAGGGGGTATTTAATAAAGAAGCCGATTCTTTGTTGTTGCTGATTGATTCCGCTAAACTCTATGGCTTATTTTCATCCGACTACTATTCTGAAAAATTAAAAGGGTTAAAAATTGAATTGGTAAAAGACACTGCAGCACAAGCCAAATTTGATGCAGCAAGGTGGGCTTACAGTGATATGCTTTCCACTTCCGCTTTTGTTCAATTAGTGAAAGATTTAAAAGTCGGCCGCCTCCGTCCTGATAGTATTTTGGTAAAAGACACTTCACTTAACAGCAGCTTTTTTTCTGGTCAAAAAAAAGCATTCACCACAGTTTCAATCGACGATTTTGCAACAGCTTTAGAACCTGCCAATAAAGATTATCATCAATTAAAAGAAGCGTTACGAAACTTTCTTACTAAGGCAAACATGCGCAACTACACACTGGTGAAAACAAAAGATAGCTTGTTGCTGCCGAAAATAATTTACAAACGCATCAGTGAAGAAGATTCTCTGGAAATAGTTCTAATCAAAAAGCCCGATTCCCTGGCTATAGCCAGTGTAATAAAAAAATATCAACACAGGAAGAAAGTAAAGGAAGATGGAAAAATAACAACAGCCCTCATTACAAAATTGAACAGCACTGACAGAGAAAAATTTATCCGCATAGCCATTACATTGGATAAATATAAAATGCTGCCTGCCCTGCCAGAAGAATATATTTGGGTGAACCTGCCGTCCTATTATTTGGAATTGCGAAAAGGGGACAGCGTAATGCTAAAGTCAAAAATTATTTGCGGTAAGCCCCTTACCAAAACACCGCAGCTTACCAGTGTTATTACCGATATGATCACGTACCCGCTATGGACCATTCCAGAGAGCATCATAAAAAAAGAAATATTACCAGGCCTGAAAAAGAATGCTGACTATACCCAAAAACGTGGATACAGTATTGTTGATTTGAAAGGAACAGAGGTTAGCCCATTTTCGGTGACCTGGGCTAAATATAAAAACAGTATTCCGTATAAGGTGGTGCAGGGCAGCGGCGATGCTAATGCGTTAGGCGTGTTGAAATTTAATTTCTCCAACCCGTATGCGGTTTACCTGCACGATACCAACCAACGGTATTTATTTGACCGAAGCAGCAGGGCTTTAAGTCACGGCTGCGTAAGGGTGCATAAGTGGCGGGAGTTGGCGAATTATATTCTGCGTAAGGACAGTACTGCGGATAGCTCAAACTATACAACAATGGATTCCCTAAATTCCTGGTTGGCGCAAAAGAAAAAGAAATACATAAAAGTGCGCCAGCAACTGCCGCTATTCATCAGGTATTTTAGTGCAGAGGGAAGGGATGGTAAATTGGTGCTTCATGACGATATTTATGAGGAAGACAAACGGCTGCGGGAAAAAATTTTTGCCAGGCGCTAAGGTTGCTGTTATCAAAATAGAAAAGGTAAATAGTTTTAAATTTTTGGGCGGATGCCGTTATTTTTGGGCTGGTTAAACCAAACTACTATATTATGTTGAAGAAGATTGCCGCTTCGATTTTACTACTTGTCCTATGTTTACAAAATGCGTCTTCGCAGGATAATATCATACGCCCTGCAAGCTTTGGTATCAGTTATATCCGGAATGATTTTGCCGGTGCCCGGAATATTCGTTCTTCATCACTTTCGACCGTTTTGCGCAACAAGCAGTTGTTGCAGGCAAGCAACATGAACAGCGGTTTGGCCTTACATTATTTCAAAGGCGTTTCTCCAAACATAGACTTTGCCTTTACACTTAGCGGTTCATCTACAAGAGAAGCCTTGCCTGACAGATCCTTTACAGAAAAAAAATTATTGTTAGAAGCAGATGCCGCGGCTAATTTTAAAATGCTTCCGGATAACTACCGCTTTTCACCATACCTGATTGCGGGTATTGGCGCCAGTAAATACCGTTCCTATTATGGCGCTTATATTCCATTGGGCGGTGGCTTAAAATATAACTTTAAAAGCGCCACGTCTATTTTCGTAACCTTACAATACCGGGTGCCTGTAACTGATGAACACAGTGCCTATCATTTTTATTCTAGCATTGGTATTTCGGGTTTGTTTGCTAAAAAGAAAGTGCAGGCCCCACCGCCTCCAACACCTCCCGCCGATACGGATGGCGATGGAATAGTGGATAGTGCGGACGCCTGTCCTACAGTTGTTGGTTTGGCAAAATACAATGGTTGCCCAATACCCGATACCGATAAAGACGGAATAAATGATGAACTGGACAAATGCCCACAGGTGGCCGGAGTTGCCAAATATGATGGCTGCCCTATACCTGATACCGATAAGGATGGAGTAAATGACGAAGAAGACAGATGTGTGAATGTGGCAGGTGTGCTCCGTTACCAGGGATGCCCTGTGCCCGATACGGATAATGATGGTGTGAATGATGAAAACGACAGGTGCCCTGCAATAGCGGGTACAAGAGCTAACAATGGTTGTCCGGAGGTGAGTAAAGAAGTAGTTACTAAAATGGAATATGCAGCCAAACGCATCTTCTTTATTACCGGCAGCGCTAAATTATCTACCAAATCAAACGCTGCTTTGGCAGAGGTTGTTAAGCTCTTAAATGATGACCAGAATCTTAAGCTTTCAATAGGAGGGCATACCGATAATGTTGGTAAAGCTGAGTTTAATATGACTTTAAGTGATAAGCGGGCCAACAGTGTAAAAACCTACCTTGTAAATAAAGGCATTGATGAAAGCCGCTTAAACGCTCAAGGCTTCGGATTGGAGAAACCAATTGCTGATAATAAAACGGCTGCCGGCAGAGCTAAAAACAGGCGGGTAGAGTTACAACTGGCATATTAAACCTTATTATATTTCAAATAAAAAAGTGCGCTTCGTTTTGAAGCGCACTTTTTATTGCTATTGTTTACTTTATAAACGACCTGCTAACCACCAGTTCTTTTGAACCCTGCATGTAAGTGTAAAATCCTTCTCCACTTTTTACACCTAATTTTTTAGCAGTTACCATATTTACTAAAAGCGGGCAGGGTGCGTATTTCGGATTGCCGAAGCCACTATGCAATACCTGTAAAATGCTGAGGCAAACATCGAGTCCAATAAAGTCAGCCAATTGCAAAGGCCCCATAGGATGCGCCATTCCCAGCTTCATTACTGTATCAATTTCTTCTACTCCAGCCACGCCTTCGTACAAAGTATAAATGGCTTCGTTGATCATCGGCATTAAAATACGGTTGGCAACAAATCCCGGGTAATCGTTTACTGCACAAGGTACTTTACCTAATTGCCTGCTTAGTTCAACTATAGTTTCCGTTACTTCTTTTGTTGTAGCATAGCCGTTGATAACTTCTACCAGTTTCATTACCGGTACGGGGTTCATAAAGTGCATGCCAATTACTTTTTCGGGGCGATTGGTAGCTGCGGCAATTTTTGTGATAGAAATCGAAGAAGTGTTTGTTGCAAGGATGCAATTCACCGGTGCATATTCATCCATTTGCTTAAAAATCTTAAGCTTTAGCTCTGTATTTTCGGTAGCCGCTTCTATCACTAGGTCAGCGTTTTTTACACCGTCTTCCAATGAAGTGTTAGTGGTGATATTTTTAAGCGAAGCTTCTTTTACTTCCTCGTTAATACTGCCTTTTGCTATCTGCCGGTCAAAGTTTTTTGTGATGGTTTTGATGGCGTTATCAAGTTGTGGTTGCGAAACATCTATAAGTGAAACGGTAAATCCGGCCTGGGCAAATACGTGAGCAATTCCATTACCCATGGTACCGGCACCTATAACAGCGATCTTTTTCATATACCTTTTTAAGCGGCCAAAGATAGGAGGGTTTGGGAGTTAGTAAGTTGGTGGCATTGCTGGCTACTTATTGCTGTACACCCAATATTTTATGTAAAGAGAAATCAGCTACCATAATTTTCTGCTCATGCATTTGAGAATTTAATTCATTGTTTATGCATTGATTAAAGATTACAAAGGCAGATTTAAGGAAAAGGGGCATCCTCAATATATTTGCCGCTTATCTTGATTCATTTAATGAAAATAAAAGCACAACAGTTTCATCATGAGTGGTTTCTTTTATTTGCACCTGCGTTTGTTGTTCTGCATGGTTTTGTGCGTTACCCTGAATCTATTTATTGGATAGACATTGTCCTGCTTTTCCTGGAATATAGCTTTTGGTCCATAGCGATAACAGTAGCTTCAGGTTTCTTTTTGTCTTTCAGAAGAGCATCATTTTTCTCTCTTTCGCTATTTATGTTTAATGCGGTCTTTGGCAGCCTGTACGATTTTGTAACCGGTGGAAATAGCGTTCACTTTTTTACCCGTTATAGTTTTATCCTTCCTTTCTTTCTTTTATTATTTGCATCGCTGTTTATTATCTTGAAAAAGAGCAAGCGCAATTATAACAAAGCGACCCGGTTTATGAACCTGGTTTTTTTATTGTTTATAGCTATGGAAGTTTTTGCTTTCTCTGCAAATAAATGGATGACGGAGCGAAACCTTACGTTAACAACAACATCATGTTTTCAATGTCCGAGGCCTGACATCTACCTGCTCATTACAGATGGTTACGCCGGCCAAAAACAACTTCATGAGCAATTTGGCTTTGATAATTCAGCATTTGAAGATTCATTGCGGGTAATGGGTTTTCATATAGTGGATAGTTCAATAAGTAATTATGCCGCTACATTTTCGTCAATGGCAACGCTTCTTAATATGGAATACAAGGAGATTAATCCTGAGGGAGATGTTCATGTTGCATTTAATTCAAACAAAGTCACGCAGTTTTTTAAAAAGCTGGATTACAAAATAAAAAATAATTCCATCTTCAAAGTGGCAGATCAGTTCCCCTTTCAGCCAAGCATGTATTTTCCGGTGGGCACATGGCAGATAACGCGTCATACTTTTATTTCAAGAGTGAAAAAAATAGTGAGCATTTTTTTGTATGCAAGGGGAGTTGATAGCGAAATACAAAGAATAAGAAAAATACAGCGGGATAATATCGATATGGAAACAAGACGCGACTCCATTACACTGCAGAATTTACTAACTGAAGTTAAAACAAGAGAAAAAGTACCCCGGTTCGTCTACACTCATTTCTTAATGCCTCATCCGCCATATTTATTTAATAAAAATGGACAACAGCCTGATTCTACCGTTTTAAAAGAGACGCAGTACATAGATTATTTACAATACACCAATGGACAATTATTAAAAGCCGTGACAGCGATTCTGCATAAGACAGAAACCCCTCCTATAATTTTATTGCTAAGCGATCATGGTTACCGGAATGATGATTTGCCGGCGCCAACACCTCTTCGCTTTCATAATTTCGCAGCGATATATTTACCACAAAAGGACTACAGACAATATTACAAGGGTGTATCTAATGTAAACCAGTTCCGCATTTTGTTGAACACACATTTTAAACAACAGCTTCCACTTTTGCCTGACTCAACTGCTAATTAGTATGAAGTGGGTTTATGAGGCAGCAATGATTTCTGCCCTTATTATACTGTACCAAATGACTTTTCTAAACGATATAACCTGTGGGTTTTTACAAGCCAGGACATAAAGATAATTGCCACTTTAAACAAAATTTTTGCCCTCAAATTCGTATCTTCATCGCATTATTTTACTACTTAATATTGAGCACTATGATTAAAATGCAGGTAATCGGAAATCTTGGAAAAGATTGCGTCGTTAACACTGTTAACGGAAAAAATGTTATCAATTTTACAGTGGCCCACACCGAAAAGTACAAGGACAGCCAGGGCAACAACCAGGAGAAAACTACCTGGGTAGATTGCGCTTATTGGACTGACCGCACTGCTCTTGCTCCTTACCTTCAAAAAGGCAAGCAGGTGTTTGTAGAAGGCGCTCCTGAAGTACGATCATTTACACGCAACGATGGCACCGCAGGTGCATCACTTTCTGTGCGTGTACGAGAAGTGCAGTTGCTTGGCGGCAAGGGTGAAAACACTGTTGGCGGTGGTTACCAGGAAGCAGGTTCTCCTGCCAGGCAGCAGGAATCTCAAGCCTCCGCTACGGCCGGCATGGTTGATATAGCAGATGACTTACCATTCTAAAAAATAGTTGACAAAATGAAATGCTCTCCAAACCGGAGAGCATTTTTTTTGCCGGGCGTTTGCTGCTGTGGGTTGCCTTAGCTTTTTAAATATTCTTCCCAACGCCCTGATTCACCATCAACTACACATATCGAATTCCAATTAGTTTTAGTTCTTTCTTAACCAGGTAAGCAGTTGGTAAAATTCAAGGGTAGCTGGTGCTTTTCGGTTGGTAATTCACGTTTCCCCTTTTGTTGTTTCTTTGCGCATGTCTCAACTATTTTCTTATCGGTATTTGTTTCAATTCTCAAAAGAAGTTTTCTTAAAAATAGGATGCACTGAAGATGATGCTTTCCTCGCCACTACTGTCTTGTTGTCTGCTGATTTGCGCGGCATAGACTCTCACGGTATTGCACGCCTCGGTGGATATGTTCGATTATGGGAAGCGCAACGGGTGAATGCAAAACCGGACGTAAAGATCATTCATCAGACCCCTTCGACCGCTACGGTTGATGGCGGCAGCGGCCTTGGATTAGTGGTGGCGCCAAAGGCCATGCAGATAGCGATTGATAAAGCAAAAGCCGTGGGCACAGGTTGGGTAAGTGTACAAAACAGCAATCATTTTGGTATCGCCGGCTACCATGCTATGATGGCGCTGGAACATGATATGATCGGCATCTGCATGACGAATGCAAGCCCATTGGTAGCTCCTACTTTTTCAGTAGAAAGGTTACTCGGTACTAATCCTATTTGTGTCGCAGTCCCGGCAGGATCACAACCTGCGTTTGTTGCAGACCTGGCAACAACAACCGCAGCTAATGGCAAGCTTGAAATTCTGCAACGAAAAAACAGTGAAGCGCCATCGGGCTGGATACAGGATAAAGAAGGTAAGCCTTCAATTGACCCGCATGAATTAAAAGTTGGAGGTGCATTATTACCGCTTGGTGGTGACAGGGAACATGGCAGCCATAAAGGTTATGCGTTAGGTGCTGTGGTTGATATTTTTTCGGCAATATTAAGCGGTGCGAATTATGGTCCCTGGGTGCCGCCATTTCCTGCTTATGTTCCTATGCCTACAAACATGCCGGGTAAAGGCATCGGCCATTTTTTTGGAGCGATGCGGATAGACGCTTTCCGTCCCGCAGAAGAATTTAAGCATCACATGGATAACTGGATAGAAAGATTTCGTTCTGCAAAAACTGTAGAGGGTTTTGAAAAGGTTATCATTCCCGGCGATCCTGAAAGAGAAATGGAAGCTGAGAGAAAGTTAGGCGGTATTCCTTTGGTAGGGGCAGTGGTTGATGACTTACGGAAGCTTGCTGAAAAGTTTGAAATTGAGTTTAGAGTCAATAGTTAGGAGTTCAAGGTCATTCTTCATTCACGAAATGTTTGTCATATATATTTGCGTCTTCCGAAACCATCCATATAGGGTGGAGATGGGATAATATTACATTATGAAGATTATGAAATTTGGCGGCACCTCAGTAGGCAAGCCGCATCGCATGTATGAAGTTGCGAACCTTATAACAAAAGACAGCGAGTCAAAAATTGTCGTACTAAGTGCTGTATCAGGTACCACAAATAACCTGGTTGAAATAGGAGCATTTTTGTCCGCGGGGAAAAAAGCAGAAGCAAAAGAAAAGATAGATATACTCAATCAGCATTATCAATCTTTTATTACAGAGTTAGTAAAAAGCGTAGATGCTTTAACTAAGGCACAAGAGGTATTGAAGGAGCATTTTGAATTTCTGAATATCATTCTTCGCATCTCCTACAATGAAGCCCTGAACAAAGATATTTTAGCACAAGGCGAGTTACTTTCAACAAAATTGTTCAGCATTTATCTGAACGAAAAAGGTATTAAACATCAGTTACTCCCTGCCCTTGATTTTATGAGCATTGATGTGAATGACGAACCACAGGTGGAGGTGATACGTGAAAAATTAAAAGCGGTTCTAGCCAATTTTCCACAGATTGATTTATTCATCACGCAAGGTTATATCTGCCGTAATGCAAGGGGAGAAGTGGATAACTTAAAAAGAGGTGGAAGCGATTACAGCGCTTCGCTTATCGCTGCTGCTGCTAATGCTTCTGTTTGCGAAATATGGACAGACATTAATGGCATGCACAACAACGATCCGCGTATTGTAAATAAGACTGTTCCTATTGAGCAACTAAGTTTTGACGAAGCAGCGGAACTTGCTTATTTCGGGGCTAAAATTTTGCACCCGGCTTCTATCTGGCCGGCCCAGCAATATAATATTCCGGTACGCTTGTTAAATACCATGGAACCCGATGCCGGGGGCACTTTAATTAAAGAGGCGCCTGCATCATTAGGAGTAAAAGCGGTTGCAGCAAAAGATGGCATTACTGCTATCAACATTAAGAGTAGCCGCATGTTATTGGCGTATGGTTTTTTGCGAAAAGTGTTTGAAGTATTTGAAAAATACCGCACATCAATTGATATGGTTACAACCTCAGAGGTTGCGGTTTCCGTAACGATTGACAATGATGCCTCCCTTGCTGAAATAAAAAAAGAGCTGGAGAGTTTCAGCACTGTTAGTATTGATGCGGCCCAAACTATTGTAAGTATTGTAGGTGCAGAAATTGCGGCTCACCCAGATACCTTGAAAAAGGTTTTTGATAGTTTGCACAACATTGATGTACGCATGGTATCGTATGGCGGCAGTGCGCATAATATTTCTATCCTCGTAGCTTCTGCAGATAAGAATAGAGTATTGCAGCAATTGAATACTGGGTTGTTTGGGCTGGAGTAATTTTCCGGTAAAACGAGATATGCAGTATAAGAAGTTGGCAAAGAAGAAACACGAAGAACACAAATGGTGCAGGCAGGCACAAAGAAGAGGGGCAGTTGTTGATCTTATAGTTTCATAACATGTCAGGAGTTCCTACGTAAGCCGTGCCCTGTATTTTGTTCAATCGGGATAAGAACCTTGAAGAGCGATTCTGATTTTCTCTTCCACTGGAAGAGAAAATCAGAATAAATCAAAGATTGTAACAGAAGCTTGATAGTAGTACAAAAGCCGGGTACATAAAAAGAAAAACTCAACCAACAAAAGCTGATTGAGTTTTTAAGTATCATCCAAAAGCATGGGCTGTGTTTGGCACTTCCCCTCAGGCCTCATCCGGCTTCGCCACCTTCTCCATAAGGAGAAGGAAAATGGAAACGGATCTAATTTAGAAAGGGTTCGGTGAGATGTTAAATAATCAACAGCGCATCTCCATAACTAAAAAACCGGTACTTATCTTTTATTGCTTTTTTATAAGCTTCTATGGTTAAATCATAACCGGCAAAAGCGCAGGTCATAATTAATAAGCTCGTTTTTGGTAAGTGAAAATTCGTTACCAGCGAATCGGCAATATTGAAATTATACGGAGGATGAATAAACATATTAGTCCAGCCATCGGAAGGTTTTAAATGACCTTGCGCTGTTACTGAACTTTCCAAAGCCCGCATGGTAGTAGTGCCGATAGAGCAAATACGTTGGTTTGTTTCCTTAGCCTTATTTACAATTTTAGAAGCGGCTTCCTCAATACGGTAATATTCGGCATCCATTTTATGCTTGCTTAAATCTTCTACTTCAATTGGGCGAAAAGTGCCTAAGCCTGTATGAAGTGTAACTTCCGAAAACCGGATGCCCTTGATCTCGCAACGCTTAATTAATTCCCGGCTGAAATGCAAGCCAGCAGTTGGTGCGGCAACGGCCCCTTCATGTTTTGCATAAACCGTTTGATAACGTTCGCGGTCTTCATCATCTGGCTTACGCTTGATGTATTTCGGCAGTGGTGTTTCACCATATTTTTCCAGCGTAGCTTTAAATTCCTCTTCGGTGCCTTCGTGCAAAAACTTGATAGTGCGGCCACGTGATGTTGTGTTGTCAATTACTTCAGCTACCAGTTCTTCTGTTTCGCCAAAATACAATTTATTACCTACGCGGATCTTTCTTGCAGGATCAACGATCACATCCCACAAACGGTGTTCTTTATTCAGTTCACGTAATAAAAAAACTTCGATCTTGGCACCGGTCTTTTCTTTGCGGCCATACATGCGGGCCGAAAAAACTTTTGTGTTATTTACTACAAATACATCCTTGTCATCGAAGTAATCAAGTATCTCACGGAAGTGTTTATTTTCCATTTCCCCGGTTTTACGGTTCACTACCATCATACGGGCATCTTCGCGGCGTTTTGCAGGATGTTGGGCGATAAGATTTAAAGGGAGATCGAACTTAAATTGCGAAAGCTTCATGGGCTTAATATTGGTTTAGTGCTGCTGACAAAAGCCGTGCGGAAGTGGGAGGGAAGGAGAGTCGGCAGTAGACAGTAAGCAGTGAGCAAAGCTTCAAATAATGAAGCGGCTAACTTTGAACTCTGGCACTTTGAACTCTTAACAACACCCCCGGTCTTACGGCACCGGAGTATGGTCATTTAGCGTATAAAGGCCGCAAAAATAGGGGATTTAGGTCTTGCTGCAGAAATTATTTTGTAGCATTAGCTTTTAATGTAAAACAGCAGAATCTAAAACGTAAAATGTAAAGCTGTTTTTACCAACGTCGGGAGAGGCTTTACTTTTTAAACCTATCATAGCCTTGTATCCAGCTATCAGTGAATGCTTCTGATTTCACATTTTGCGGATTTATATTTTACATTTTGGATTTACGCGAGCCTTGTGCTTAAATCCTGGAATCCACTAATCCCTTTTCCCTTTGTCTTATCTTCATTCAAATAACGTTAACCGTTTCTTTTTATGAAAAACCTGATCTGTGCGTTGTTAATCCTGGCTTCTTTCTCTCCCTGCTTTTCTCAATCAGCTAAAATAAAACCTTCCAAATACCCAAGCCTTTTATGGGAAATTACCGGCAATGGATTGAACAAACCTTCTTATTTATTTGGAACAATGCACGTAAGCAGCAAAATGGTGTTCAACCTTTCTGATTCTTTTTACCTTGGCCTGAAATCGGCGCAGGTCGTCGCCCTTGAAACTAATCCCGGTACCTGGCAGGAAGACTTTTCACGTTATGATATGGATGGAGAGGCGAGCCGGAGTTTTAATCGATACCATAATACACAAAAAGGTTTTTCATTACCACAGGATTACTTGTCTATCAATACACTCAAATTAAATTCTTACGAAAGGATGATGGAGGTTGCTTTGTACAGCAACCCTTCTATTATTAATAATTTTTTATACAGAAGCAATTCAGAGTCGTCAGGTGACTTTGAGGAGGACACCTATCTTGATCTTCACATTTTTCAATCGGGCAAAAAACTGGGGAAAAAAATATGTGGTGTAGAAAATTTTGATGGCAGCATGCAGTTGGTGAAAGAAGCCTATGCTGATGCGGCTAAAGAGAAAATCAAAAAAGAGCGGAGCTACGATACTGATGAAGACTTATCGTATCGCCGGTTAGAGGAGGCCTACCGCACTGGCAACCTTGACCTGCTTGATACCATCAACAAAGTCAACAGTCAATCAGCGGCCTTTGATGAAAAGTTTTTATACAAGCGCAACGATATACAAGCACAATCTGTAGATTCAATTTTAAAAACGGGCACAACGTTATTTGTTGGTGTAGGGGCAGCACATTTGCCAGGCGAAAGAGGCGTGATTGAAATTTTGCGCCGTGCAGGGTACCGCCTCCGGCCTATTAAAATGGTAACCCGCGACAGCCATCATAAAGATGAAATTGAGAAGCTGCGTGTGCCGGTACAGTTTTCAAAACAAACTTCGGAGGATGGGTTTTATTCGGTACAAACACCAGGTAAATTATACAGCTTTGGACCGTCGTACAACGGTACCGATATGCAACAGTTTGCTGATATGACGAACGGCAGTTACTATATGGTTACCCGTATAGTAACGAATGCGGTTATTTTAGGACATACCGAAGCACAGGTTGAAAGGAAGCTTGACAGCGTGCTGTATGAAAATATTCCGGGTAAAATTTTGAGTAAGAAAGCGATCATAAAAAACGGCTATCGTGGTTTTGAGATAGCCAACCGCACCCGCCGTGGTGATCATCAGCACTACAATATTTTTATAACGCCTTTTGAGATAATCATATTTAAGATGAGCGGTAATGGCGATTATGTTAAGCTGGGTACGGAAGCAGCAAGGTTTTTTAGTTCTATTCAACTTAAGGAAATCAAAATAAATCCTTCAGTAGCGGGTTGGAAGAAATACAGGCCAACAAGTGGTGGCTTTGAAGCAGAACTTCCGCACCAGCCCCTGGTTTTTAAAAACGACAACTGGCAGTATGCGGCTTATAATGCCGGTACAAAAACCGGTTTCGGGATCATTCGTACCGATGTACATAACTACGGTTTTGTAGAAGAAGATTCTTTCGATTTGAACCTGATGGAAGAAAGCTTTGCCTCGTCAGAATTTATCAACAAACAAACAAGCCGCAAGTTTGTTTCGGTTGACGGCTATCCTGCACTTGATGTAAAGTACCAGTACAAAGACAGTTCTATTGCACTAGTACGATTTGTGATCAACGGTCCACGCTACTATACGCTTGTAAGTCATGCTGCAAGTGAGAACAAGGATATGCACACTTTTATTAATTCATTTTCAATAAAGCCTTTTATCTACAACAGTGCAACAACCGCAAATGATACAACGATGCATTTTACGGTTACAACGCCGGTGCCTTTAGAAAAAAAGAAGAAACTGGATATGTATCCTGAGGGCAACTCTTATGATGGCGGTGATAATGACGACTACCTTATTGACAATGGAAAATATGCAGACAGGGTTATTGCATCTGATTCAACGGGTGAAAAAATTTATGTCTCGTTTTACAAGCCCTCGCAATATTATCAAAGCGGGGCAGAAGATGATGATTCAACCGGGTTTGAAAAAGCGTGGGTGGTTCGCTATAAAAAGATAGATACATTGACCGACAAGACCGCCATTCTTGATTATGTAGTTGGAAGTAAAAGCAGCAGCCGTATGGTAAGAGGTAAGATCATCACAAAAGATGGAAGCCGCTACAAGCTTGAAACAGAATCGGATACCCTTTCTGCTCCAAGCTCATTCCTCACCTCTTTTTTTGAAACTTTTACACCAAATGACACCACAAAAGGGATCGATATCAAAAAGAAAAAATCATCACTTTTCTTTACGCAGTTTTTTAGCAATGATACGGTGCAACACAAAGCAGCCATCAAAAATGTGAGTAATACAGAGATAGATCCGGCTGACTTCCCCCAATTGAAAAAAGCCATTGAAACACTTAGCTGGAAAGAAAAAAAATACATTGATATAAAGAAAGAATTTATTAGCAGGCTATCTTTTATGCCAGCAAAAGAAGCGTCTGACTTTTTAAAAACAATCTATTATGCAGCCGGTGATACTATTGAATTACAATACACAGCACTGGAAACACTGTTACTGCAGGCTACTTCGTATTCTTATAAAACCTTTGCAGGAATTATGGAAACCGATCCTCCGGTACTCAATTTTAAGTCAACAACAAGTACTACTTATCACGGTTACAACGAAGTGATACGGTACAATGATTTCGACGATGACTATTCATCCAATTACAAAAACGGCTCTTTCTTCGACGATCTCACTGATACGCTTGAGTTAACCGCCGGCATATTCAAAAACCTTCTTCCTCTTGTAAACATCAACGATTATGAGCAGCCCATTATGAACCTGACAGGCGCATTGCTGGACAGCAATATGATTGGTGCCAAAGAATATGAAGCGTATTTGCCGAAGTTTATTATTGAAGCAAAACAGGCCTTGAAAAAACAAACCATCCAGGAAAAATCGAAGGCGATAGAAAAAGCGGCTGACGAAGGATCGGATAAAAAGTTATATAATACATATGACCGGAGCAACAAAGATTATGGTAACAGTAAATTAAGTTTATATGCCACGTTGCTGCTCCCTTTTTGGGATAAAAATCCGCAGATACCACCAATGATTTCCCAAATGTTTCGTAGCAATGACAAGCGGTTGAAATACAATACAACAATTCTGCTGCTGCGCAATAAACGTCCGGTTCCAGATACAATGCTGGCCTATTTTGCCGGAATGGATGACTATCGCTATGAACTGTATAATGATCTGAAGAAGGTAAATCAACTATCGTTATTTCCTGCGGCATTCAAAAATGGATTGGCAATTGCCCGTAGCCAGCTTTTGTCAGAACAATCGTACACTAAGCTTGACACCGTTGTTTTTATGGAAAAGGTTCCACTACAATACAAAGACCGGGATGGGTATATATATGTCTTTAAGTACAAAGAAAAGAAAGAAGACAATAGCTGGAAACTAGCCACTGTTGGTCTTTTGCCAAAAAATGAAACGGTCTACCAATTTGAGGAAGAGAGTGATGCAAGAGCAGAACGCAGTTATGATTTTACCAATGTTTCTGCAACAAAGCTGACTTCTGATACACCGGAAAAGGAGCAAATAAATGGCTTGATAAAGCGCCTGCTATACAGCAAAAGAAAAAGCGCTTCGCAGTTTTATAATGAAGACAACCGGTATAATGATGCAGAATTCTCCAGGGTTAGATACTGATTTCCGGAACTGCTTCAATCAATCCTTTTGTATAAGGACTTTGGGGATGCAGATAGACTTCATCCGCAGGGCCGGTTTCTACAATGCTTCCCGCCTGCATTACAATAATGCGGTCGCACATATAGCGAACAACCGATAGGTCATGCGAAATAAATAGCAACGTAAGTCCCAACTCTCTTTTCAGATCATTTAAAAGGTTAAGCACCTGCGCCTGCACGCTTACATCAAGGGCGGAAACTGATTCATCGCAAACTAAAAAATTAGGGTTCAACCCCAGGGCACGGGCAATTACAATGCGCTGCCGCTGGCCGCCTGAAAATTCGTGTGGGTAACGGTTCATTGTTGAAGAAGGCATGCTTACTTTTTCCAGCAATTCCGCTACCCTTTTTTTACGCTCTTTTGCCGATGTTTCAACGCTGGCTACTTTCATTGGTTCTGCAATGGCTGCGCCGATCGTTAATCGTGGATTCAGTGAAGAGTAGGGATCCTGGAAGATCAACTGCACATCTTTACGTAAGCCTTTTACCTGTTCTTTTGATAGTTGTGTAATATCTGTTCCGTTGTAAATTATTTTACCTGAAGTAGGCTCAACTAACCGTAATAATGTTCGCCCCAAGGTTGTTTTGCCGCAGCCGGATTCGCCTACCAGGCCAAGTGTTTCGCCCTTGTAAATATCAAAGCTGACATTATTTACGGCACTAACAAAGCTTGTTGGTTTGCCAAGTAAAGAAGTCTTATTTGGAAAAAGAACAGAAAGTTTTTGGACTTGCACAATTGCTTTTAAATCTGCTTGTCGGTTGCCAGCTGAGGGTTGCATATTGCTAATTGCAAATTGCTTATTGCTTATTGCCAATTGGTCCTTCCCCTCCAAAAAGTCACTTACAGTTGGCAGGCTTTCTCCTTTGGGATGCAAGGCTGGACGGCAGGCGATTAATGCTTTTGTATAAGGATGTTTTGAAGCTTTAAAAATGGTTTGTACAGTTCCTTCTTCTACTATTTCGCCTTTGTACATGATGGCGATACGGTCAGCGATTTGTGCCACTACACCTAGATCATGCGTAATAAAAATAACGCCCATGTTCTGCTCTTGCTGCAGTTCTTTGACCAAACCCAAAATAGTTTTCTGCACCGTAACATCAAGCGCTGTTGTAGGCTCGTCGCAAATGAGTAATTGCGGTTCGCAGCACATAGCCATTGCAATCATCACCCGTTGTTTTTGTCCACCGCTCAACTGGTGCGGGTAACGGCTGAAAATCTTATCGGGCTGCGGCAATTTTACTTTTTCAAACCAGGCTATGGTCGTCGCCTTTGCTTCCTTCTTTGAAAGCTTTTTATGTACCAGCAGCGCTTCCATTACCTGTTCGCCGCAGGCCATAACAGGGTTGAGCGATGTCATTGGCTCCTGGAAGATCATAGAAATTTTGTGGCCTCTTATCGCTTGCAATTCCTTGCTGGTAAGTTTAAGTAAGTCTATTGTTTTGCCGGCATCTGTAAACAATATTTTCCCGTTGGGATAATTAGCCGGAGGCTTTGGAAGCAATTGCAGAATGGAAAGGGATGTTACAGATTTACCCGAGCCGCTTTCGCCAACAATTGCAACAATTTCACCTTTGTTTACAGCGAGAGAAATGTTTTTTACAGCTTCTGTCTTTTCAGTTTCCGAAACAAAATGAACCGATAAATTTTCAATGCTTAAAAGTGGCTGCATGTATAATTAATTGCAAGGGCCATTAAGAACTTTAATTTTTACTGCTCTTTGCGGATGCGGGTAAAAGGCCATGCAAACGGCGCAGTTTTGTGGTGCAGATGTATCTATTGTAAAATAAAATTCATCGCCTGCATTTATGGTAGCTGCAAAGGTGCATGGACTGCCTAAAGCAAAAACATTGGTGTATGCTTTCCCTGTTGTTTCATCTATCCACGCTGCTGCAATCTTTGCTGTATCTATCTTGCCTTCCAACAGTTTGATAGTGTAGTTAGAGCAGATGCCTTTTATCTCTAATCTTCCTTTATAGCAATCAGAAGTCAAAGCTTTTTTTTGCGAACTGCAATTAATCAAGCTTACAGAAACACATGCTATTGCAGCTATCAGAAATATCTTCATAGTCGTGTTATTGGAACAAGCGTATTGGACCAAATTTTTAATCACAGGAATTTTCTACTGCCTACCCATTACTCATTCTTCACTGTTCAGCATCAAAACCTCAAATGCCTTACCGTCAATCCTCCATTGATCAACTGCTTCAGCGAATCGATGCCAATCTTTAAATGCCGCTCTACAAATTGCTCAGTAATTTTTCTATCGCTTTCTTCTGTTTTTACACCTTC
>JAQBNG010000077.1 GCA_028288675.1 Flavisolibacter sp.
GTAATGTCTTTTAAATTATGCTGGCGGGCACCTTCGATGGTGATGCTCGACGTCCACTTCCGAAGTTTTTTCGGTGCATCAATGCTTAATGTCCCATTAAGATATTTGCCCGTTAAGCTATTAGGGTTACCTATAATTTCATCATAATCTCCTTCAGCTATTACTTCACCTCCAAGATGCGAAGCAAGTGGCCCCATATCAATAATATGATCAGCTTCCCGCATCATTGTTTCATCGTGCTCTACCACTACAACCGTATTGCCTAAGTCACGCAATTCTTTTAGCACACGAATTAAATTAATCGTATCCCGCGGATGCAAGCCAATGGAAGGTTCATCTAAAATATACAAGGAGTTAGTAAGGTTACTGCCCAGGTTTCGTGTCAACTGAATCCGCTGGCTTTCGCCACCACTCAATGTATTAGCCAGCCGGTTTAGGCTTAAATAACCCAGGCCTACATTCAGCATCGTATCAATCCTAAGATTGATCTCTATTAAAATACGCTTGGCAACCGTCTTATCAAATTCTGAAAAATGGGTTACCGCTTCATTGAACCAAAGCCGTAAATCTTTTATAGGTAGTTCACCTAATTCGCCAATATGCTTGTCCTGAACTTTTACATATAATGCTTCTTTTCTTAAGCGGTGGCCGCCGCATTCAGGGCATTTGGTACGGCCACGATAGCGGCTTAAAATTACCCGGTACTGCACCTTATACAAATTGGCTTCTACTTCTTTAAAAAACGCGTTGATACCATCAACATGCTGGTTGCCCTCCCAAAGGATGCGGTATTGTTCCTTGGTTAAATCAACAATAGGTTTGTGCACCGGAAAATCGAAGTGCCTTGCTGCTTTAATAAAAGATTCCCGCCACTTGCCTAACTTCTCCCCTTTCCATGGCGCTACACCACCTTCATAAACACTTAATCCCTTATTTGGAATCACCAGGTCTTCGTCAATCCCAAGTACCATTGAAAAGCCTTCACAAACCGGGCAGGCACCATATGGATTATTGAAGGAAAATAAATTAGGTGAAGGTTCTTCAAACTGAATGCCGTCCGCTTCAAACCGGTTATTAAAATGAACCAGTTTTTCGCCATCCACTTCTACATACATATCACCTTCCCCTTCATAAAAAGCAGTACCGATAGAATCGCCAAGCCGGTGTTCATCATCCTCATCCAATTCCTTAGCTACAATACGGTCAATTAATACATATACATTCTCGGGGTAGCGAAAAGCTGCTGTAAAATCCTCTGATGAAGAAAGCACATCTTCTATGGAATAGGCCGTTCCCTTACTAATATCATTTTCTTTTTGTGTGATGGAAAAAGGCGAAACATAAATGCGGGAAAAACCCTTTTGCATCAGGATGTTTAATTCCTCCTTCTCTTCCCTGTTGCGATGCGTTTTAAAAGCAGCTAAAATAAAAACCCTGCTGCCTTCTTTTAATACCCTCACAGCATCCATCACATCTTTTACATCATCCTTCTTTACAATTTTACCGGTAACCGGCGAATAGGTTTTACCAATACGGGCAAACATCAGGCGGAGGTAATCATAAATTTCAGTCATACTGCCTACTGTGCTCCGGGGAGTACGGGTAATTACCTTTTGTTCGATGGCAATGGCTGGGGCCAGCCCTTTTATATAGTCAACATCGGGCTTATCCATCCGGGCTAAAAACTGCCGTACGTAGGCACTCAGGCTCTCGGCATAGCGGCGCTGGCCTTCGGCGAATAAGGTGTCAATAGTAAGCGATGATTTACCTGAGCCGGAAACACCGGTTACAACAATGAATTTATTGCGTGGAAAAGAAACATCTATATTTTTCAGATTATGAACCCGTGCGCCTTTAATAAAAATAGGTTCGGCAACAGAAACGGGTACCGCCTTTTTGCTTCGCTTTGCTAATTTTTCTTTCATGATTTTTGAGGAGCACAAATGTACAGCAGGATGGAAATTTTAAGAGAAAAGACGAAATCTGAAACCGGGAGAAAACAGTAGATTGGATGTGAAAGGGCTTTTTTAACTCACAGATATATGACGCATCAGCTTCCATCGAACGTTAACAATTCCTTGACGGAAAAATTATCTGCTTCAACAATAAAATATTGTGAGGAATGGAAAAGAAGATTATTTTTAGGTGAATAATCCATATTCTAAAAACTATTAAATACTACTCGCCTATCGCTTAAACTTCTACTCTTTTTTTTATCTAATTATTGCATTCTTTATCCTGAACCCCCTTAAACGTAGGAGTTTATGAATTTATTATCTAAATTATCTGATAACGAATTAATCAATTCGTTCAACGCTGGTAATGTATCAGCATTTGAAGTCCTTGTCTTGCGTCATAAAGACAAGCTTTTTACCTCTATCTTTTTTTTAGTTAAGGACAAGTATCTTGCCGAAGATATTTTTCAGGATGTTTTTATTCGGATTATCGACACTATCAAAGGGGGCCGTTATACAGAAGAGGGTAAATTTTTACCTTGGGCGATGCGTATCGCACATAACCTTTGCGTTGACCATTTTAGAAAAGTAAAGCGTACGCCTACTATCAAGAATAGCGACGACCAGGATATTTTTGAAGTACTGAACTTTACTGAAGAAAGTGCCGAGGATAAGATGATGAAAAAGCAAAGCCACAACCGTGTGAGAGATATGCTCGACCAGTTACCAGAAGATCAAAGAGAAGTTATTATCCTGCGTCATTATGCGGACATGAGCTTTAAGGAAATTGCTGATGTTACTAATTGCAGCATTAACACTGCTTTGGGCCGTATGCGGTATGGGTTAATTAACTTGCGCAAGATGATGATAGCAAAACAAATTTCGTTGTAGTGCATTGTTTATAAAAAATATTTAAATTCGATGTAGAAAAGATACTGTCATTTCTTATTTCCACTCACACCGCTTGCCGTGAAAGGCTGATAAGAAATGACGCCTAATTAGCCACGAAAAATTCAGACGTGGCAAAAACTAAAAAGCACCCGGGTTACCGGGTGCTTTTTAGTTTTATATGTTCGAAGTTTTATGACGCGATGCTTTTACTGTCTGCTGGCGGCATAATAGAGTTTATAACTGCTTCGCTAACACCTGTAAGACTGAAACCTCCATCGTGAAAGAGATTTTGCATGGTAACGTACCGGGATAGATCAGAAAAAAGCGTTACGCAATAATTAGCGCAATCTTCTGCGGTGGCATTTCCTAAAGCACTCATTTTTTCTGCATAGTCAATAAAGGCATCAAAGCCTTTTACGCCGCTGCCGGCTGTTGTTCTTGTAGGAGATTGTGACACGGTATTTATTCTTACTTTTTTACGAACTCCGTAGTGGTAGCCAAAGCTGCGGGTAATACTTTCCAACAGCGCTTTGGCATCAGCCATTTCATTATAATCTGGAAACACTCGTTGGGCAGCAATGTAGGTTAAGGCAACCACGCTTCCCCATTCATTCAACGCATCCATATCCCAGGCAGTACGAAGCACACGATGTAAACTGGTGGCCGAAATATCAAGCGTTTTTTTATTCCACTCATAATCCATCTCTGTGTAATGCTTTCCCTTGCGTACATTCAGGCTCATGCCTATGGAGTGAAGAACGAAATCAATCTTTCCACCAAAATGATTTTGGGATTCTTCAAAGAGCTTTTTCAAATCATCCATATTGGTTACATCGGCACCAATTACAGGAGCTTGTACCGCTTCTGCCAGTTTATTTATTTCACCCATGCGCAGGGCAACAGGAGCATTAGTTAAAACAAGTTGTGCGCCTTGTCCATGACAGGCTAAAGCAGTTTTCCAGGCAATTGATTTTTCGTCAAGTGCGCCGAAAATGATTCCTTTTTTCCCGGCTAAAAGGTTGTTTGACATACGTGAAATTGATTGAGGTTTTATAGCCGTAAAAATAAGGCTTATCTCTTTGGCGGAAACAACTTAAAAATTACAGTAGTTAGTAAAAAAGTATAGAGGAATATCAGGGCAAAACATACAAGCATGTATAAGATAAATTGCACACAAGATTTACGGGGCTGTATTATTTTTTGTAGCCAGCGGCTTAAATACCAGGCAGGAATAAGGGAAAGGAAAATGAGAAGTGTGATAAAAATGCCTTTAAGCCGCATAGAATGAATGATGAATAATCTGTAATGAGTATAGGCCGTTTAAGATGGAAGTTATCTTACAATTTGTAAAGACCTTGTGGAAATCACGAACTAATTACTGATTACTGACTACTGATTATTCATCAAATTAATTCATCACCATCTCCCTTGCATTTTCCAGCGCAGCCGCAGTAGGCTTCTCACCGCTCATCATCTTGGCAATAGTAACAATTCTTTCATCGGTGTTTAGTAATCGAACACCGGTTGTTACGGTATCTTTTTCCAAGGATTTATATACAAAATAATGCGCATCGGCCTTGCCGGCAATCTGCGGCTGATGAGTGATACAAATCACTTGTCGGGCTTCTGCAAGGTCTTTCATAATAGCACCAACCTGCTTTGCCGCTTCACCGGAAATTCCGGTATCAATTTCATCAAAAATTAACGTAGGCAGGTCCATTGATGTAGCTACCAAGGATTTTATACAAAGCATCAACCGGCTTAACTCACCACCACTTGCTACTTTGCGCAGGGGTTGAAACTGGTCTTTCTTATTGGCATCAAACAGAAACACCACATCATCGAAGCCCGTGTTGTTCAGCGAAACTTTATTAATAGAAACCTTGATGCGGGCATTAGGCATACCCACCTGTATCAGCATTTTATTAACGCTTGTTTCCAACGGCTTTATTTGTGCCATACGGGCTGTAGAAATCTTCTGTGCAAGGCCTTCCGTTTGTCGCAACAACTCTGCAAAGTTCTTCTCTGCACCTGCAATGGCCTCATCGATATTTAATACTGCCTGTAGTTTTTCATTCAGGTTATTTCTAATGTCTATTAATTCATTTGTACTCGTTACGCCGTGTTTTTTTAATAACCGGTAGCCAAGCGATAAACGTTCATTAATGGTTTCTAATTTTTCTGCATCTGAACCAATGCGATTATTGATGCTGTCAATTTCATCCGCAATATCCTGCAACTCTATGTAGGATGATTGCAGTCGCTTTATAATCTCCGGAAGTTCAGGGTGTAATTGGGCGAACTGTTGTAACTGGCTGATCATCATCTTTACCTGCCGCACCACAGGTTCTTCACTTTCTGCTAATTCAAAGTACGTTTTAGTTAACGCAGTTTTAATACCTTCTGCATTACTCAGCATCTTTAATTCAAGATCCAAATCCTCCAACTCATTCTCCTTGAATCCGGCTTCATCCAACTCGGTGAATTGAAACTGGTGATAGTCAAATTCCTTATCAAATTGGGCCTTTTGTTCTTTAAGTTTATTTACTTCTTTTTTGGCAATCTGCGATGCGGAAAACACCTGGCCATATTGATTAAGAAGCGGAAAATTAGCGGCCAGCGCATCCATTACTTCCCGCTGAAAATCGCTTTCACCTAACTCCAATGTATCAAACTGCTGGTGCAGATCAACAAGCAAAGAACTCAGGCCATTTAGCTGCGAAAGATTCACCGGCGTATCATTAATAAAAGCCCGGCTTTTTCCATTAGGAGCAATCTCCCGGCGCACTACCAGTTCATCATGTACATCCAGTTCATTCTCCTTTAAAAATTGCAGCACATGATTATCCGATGCCTCTTCTTTAAAGCACCCTTCAACAACGCATTTCTTGTCTTTCTTATGTAGCGCAGCTCCTTCGGCCCGCTGGCCTAGGATCAATCCAAGCGCACCAATAATGATAGATTTACCAGCACCGGTTTCGCCGGTGATTACATTTAGGTTAGATGAAAAGTCCACCTCAAGTTTATCAATAATCGCGTAGTTCTGTATAGATAGTCGGCTTAGCATAATCAGGGGACAAATTACTGCAATCTTACCTTCGTAAAACAGAAAAGCTTTCCTTTTTCAGGAAAGCTTTTCTTAATTTTTTAGAGCTATTTTATTTTGCTTCTACAGCATCGCTTAAATCAGTATCCACTAAAATACGGCCGCAGTTTTCGCAAACCATTACTTTTTTGCGTTGCTTGATCTCGCTTTGCTTTTGCGGAGGAATATAATTGAAACAACCGCCACAGGCATCACGCTCTACAGGCACTACTGCTAAACCATTGCGGTAGTTAGTACGGATCTTTTCATACGAAGTCAGAAGGCGGGCATCCACATGACCACGGGCGTCATCGGCTTTTTTGCTTAGATCCTTTTCTTCTTTTTCGGTAGTTGTAATAATTTTTTCCAGCTCACCTTTTTTGCTTGAAAGCACACCTTCTTTTGTAGCAATGGCCTTCTTTGCTTTTTCAAGGGCTATAGCTTTTTCAGCTATCTCTTCGTTGGCGTCCTTAATATGTTTTTCAGCCAGCTTTACTTCCAGCTGCTGCATTTCAATTTCCTTATTGATGGCTTCAAACTCACGGTTGTTCTTTACATTCTCACTTTGCTTCTCGTATTTCTTCTCCTGCTCCTGGGAATCCTTAATGATGGTCTTTTTCTGCTCAATAAATTCCGTGATGCCATTGATTTCCTCTTCAATACGCAACTGGCGGGCATGCAAGCCCTGAATTTCGTCTTCCAGATCCGCAACTTCCATTGGAAGCTCACCTTTCAAAATGCGAATCTCATCCTGCTTGGATTCAATTTTTTGAAGCCTCATCAACGATGATAATTTTTCTTCAACGGAATATTCTTTTACAGTAGCCATAATTAAGTTTAGAGTTTGGGGGTTTAGAGTTTGGAGTTGTTTAGGCCCGATACCTAACCCTATTATATTTATAATTTATATTTTGTGTTTCTTTTTGTGCCCGGCCTTAGTACTACTATCATCGTCTGTTGCAATCTGTGATTTGTTGTTTTATTTTCTTCCAGTGGAAGAGAATAAAACAACCACTCTTGTACTTTTTGTAATTCAATTGAACAAAAGGCAATCAACCTACAAAAATCTGATTCATCTATTCACTATTGACCACTCACCGTTCACATAAAATACTCCACCGGGTTTGTATTCACGCTTGTTTTAAGGACGGCAAATGTAGGGAATTTTTCCACCAAAAGGTCATGCAGTAAGTCCACCGTAAACTGTTCACTTTCGTAGTGGCCAATATCTGCCAGCACCAGTTTCCCCTCTGCATCAAAGAACTCGTGATACTTCACATCCGATGTTACATAAGCATCTGCCCCGCTTTGAACGGCCTTTTTAATTAAAAAACTTCCTGCCCCGCCGCATACTGCTACCTTTTTTATGAGTTTGCCTCTTAGGCCTGTATGCCGTATAACTTTCAATCCGAAAACATCTTTTAACTTTTTCAAAAAGTCCACCTCCTCCATCTCAGTAGGCAACTCCCCTATCACACCTGCTCCAATTCCCCAATGCACATTCTCCATTGTGAAAATATCGTAGGCTACCTCCTCATACGGATGAGCCTCTTCCAATGCCTTTACAATTTGCCGTTCAAGATAAAACGGGTACACAATCTCAATCTTTGATTCCTTTTCCTGGTGCTGCTCTCCTATTTCTCCAACAAAGGGGTCGGCGCCTTCTTCTGCTTTAAAAGTTCCGGTGCCTTCGCTGTTAAAGCTGCATTCGGAGTATTTTCCTATATGCCCGGCACCTGCTGCAAATAAAGCTTTCCGCACTTCTGCCGCCTTATCAACCGGCGCAAAGGTTATAAGCCTCCTTAGCATTTTATGCTTTGGCTGAAGGATGCTTTTATTTATTAAATGAAGCTTTTCGGCAATCGTGTTATTTACGCCAAGCAATACATTATCCAGGTTGGTATGTGCTGCATAAATAGCCACATCTGCCTTAATTGCTTCTATTATTACCTGTTCTACATAATTATTTCCATTAAGCCTTTTCAATCCCCGAAAAACTATGGGGTGATGCGCTACAATCAAGTTGCAATTTTTCTCTATTGCCTCTTTCACTACCGCAATTGTTACATCAAGCGTACATAAAGCGCCGGTGCATTCCCAGGAATAATTGCCTGTAATCAACCCGGCATTATCGTACTCCTCCTGCAGTTCGGGTGCAGCAAAAACTTCAATAGCAGAGATGACCTCTTTTATTTTCATAAAAGCAAAGTAAGAACAAGCCACATTACTTTACTGCAAGCCGATAATTATTTAAAATAAATTTGCTAAAGAGCACCCGCCTTACCATATTTTCAAAACCATTTCTATTTTATGCGCCACGACGGTAACAGAACCATAGAAAGCATCAGGCGGCAACAGGCCGCTAAACGGCAGCGTAGAAGAATTTTAAAGGAAGGCAGCGATGTTTTTCTCATTTTATTGGGTGTGCTTTCTGCAGGTTTTGGTTTAAGAGGTTTTCTTATCAGTAACGGATTGATTGACGGCGGCGTCACGGGCATTTCTCTGCTAACCAACTCCCAGACAGGCATTCCGCTTTCTGTTCTTATCATCGCTTTTAACCTGCCCTTTTTACTATTGGGTTATCGGCAAATTGGAAAAGCTTTTTCGATAAAAAGTATTCTTGCGATTGGCCTCCTTTCGGTGGCGGTGGCTTTTATTCCTTACCCAACCGTTACTAACGACAAGGTTTTAGTAGCTGTTTTTGGTGGCTTCTTTCTTGGAGCAGGTATTGGCCTAAGCATAAGGGGTGGCTGTGTAATTGACGGAACAGAAGTACTGGCAATTTATCTCAGTAAAAAAATTAGTATCACCGTTGGCGATTTTATCCTGCTATTTAATATCGTTATTTTTTCGGCAGCGGCCTGGCTGCTTTCTATGGAGGTGGCACTATATTCAATTCTTACTTATTTAGCGGCTTCTAAAACGGTGGATTTTTTATTAGAAGGTATTGAAGAATATACCGGGGTTACCATTATCTCAAACCATAGCCAGCAAGTTATGAATATGATACAAAATGAGCTGGGACGTGGGCTTACAGTTTATTCGGGTCGCAAAGGCTTTGGAAAAAGCGGCTTAAGCAACCAAAATATTGACATCATTTTTACGGTAATTACAAGGCTTGAAATCAACCGGCTCACTTCGGAGATAAAACGCATTGACCCCCGCGCTTTCATTGTGATGCAAAGCATTAAGGACACAAGAGGCGGAATGGTGAAAAAGATTCAGCTCAAACAGAAATAATTTTACTCATAGTTTTACTTATGAACACTACCCAACAGCTTTATAATACCTATCAAAATAAAATGAGTCGCATTGCAGATATAAGGGCTGCCAGCGCGGTTTTGCAATGGGACCAGGAGACTTTCCTGCCAAAGGGAAGCGCTAATTTTCGCGGGCAACAAATCAGCACCCTTTCCGAACTGGCCCATGGCCTTTTCAGCGAAGACGATCTAGGTAATTTATTAAACGAGTTGTCTGCAAAGGACGAGCTTTCTTCTGCACAAAAAAAAGCTGTTGAACGCACCCTGGAAGACTACAACAAGAATAAAAAATACTCCTCTTCTTTTGTGCGTGCCTTGTCAGAGCAAGTCAACAAAACGTTTCATAGCTGGATTGAAGCAAGAAAACAAAATACCTTTTCGGTCTA
Source organism: Flavisolibacter sp. (assembly GCA_028288675.1). Taxonomy (GTDB): domain Bacteria; phylum Bacteroidota; class Bacteroidia; order Chitinophagales; family Chitinophagaceae; genus Flavisolibacter. The sequence goes on from JAQBNG010000077.1 coordinate 9,578, forward strand.
CCAAAAAGATTTGGAGACCTTGGTGCAGTTGAAAAAAGAGGAGACCGGAATTCTTGGCTATAAAGAACATCCTTATGATGCTTTGTTAGATGAATTTGAAAAAGGTGCC
>JAQBNG010000156.1 GCA_028288675.1 Flavisolibacter sp.
AACGCCATAAAAATTACCAGCAGCGATATAGTTTGTAACACCTTTATTCTGGAAGCTTGTAAAACTCATCACCGGTGCTAACTGAAGTTCTTCCGGCAGGTCTATCCTTTTAAAAGCCCCTTTGGCATCATTAATAAAGCAGGAAGAACTCAAGACTTCTGCCGTCAATTCTGTATAATTTTTAAAGAGGTCATCAAAAATAAAATCAACTGTTTTTCCCGCCACTTCGCCGTAGGTTAAATAATGTTTTTTTAATACCGGCAACGACCGTTCCAATTCGTCTTTTACTAAAAAAGTATATTATTTACCATCAATGGAATAACATAGCACCTGGTCAACCGAACCATTGTTATCAAAGTCTTTTACATACAACTTGCAGGGGCCGTTTTTACCGGCGTAAAGTTTAGTGTTATGTCCCCAATTGCCGGCAAGTATATCATTGTAACCATCTCCATTTACGTCTGTAGTATAAACCGTTTGCCATAGCCCGGTAGATTGTGCTATGGTGTTTTCTGCAAACCTGCCTTTATTATTTATATAGATTTTCAAAGGCATCCATTCGCCTGTTACAACCAAATCACTCCAGCCATCTTTATTGATGTCGCTGAAAGAAGCTGCCGTAACCATCCCTATATTGTCAAGGGGTATAATATTTTGGGGAGCAACAGAAAACTTTCCTTTGCCGTCATTGATAAGCAACGTCGATGTCTGCGGAATTCCATAAGCTTTTGGGTCAGCCAACGTACCAACAAAAACATCCATGTCTCCATCATGATCAACATCAGCAATGCTTACGCAGGATTTATTTTTTGCTACAGAAGGCAGTGCTTCTATACTTTTTGTAAAATGACCGCTGCCATCGTTCATGTATAAACGGTCTAGCAACAAAGGTGAATCATCAGCATAGCGGTTACCGCCGCTTACAACATATAAGTCCAGGTATTTATCGCCATTGGCATCAAATAATACGGCATCAACATCTTCAAAGGCTGCGTCTTTATTAAAGGTTGCTGTATCAGATTGTACAAACGCACCATTGCTTTGTTGTATCATTAAAGCACCGGGCTGGCCTATAGCACCGCAGGCATAATAATCATCTAAGCCATCACCGGTTACATCACCAGTAGCAAGCTTAGGACCTCTTGTAGATTGCGCATGTGGTATCAGGTACTGCGAGTTGTAATCAAAAAAATCATCTTCCTTATGCGACCAACCATTGCTTACGATTTGCTCTTCAAAAACAGGAGTATTTTTTGGAAAGAAAGCTTTGTAATCAAACACACCCGTTGCTTCTTTCTGCTCCACTTTTACCGCCTTATTTACAGGGATATTTTTTAAAACCTGGTACTGCTGATTGGGCCAAACGATGAGGATGCTATCAATGATTTTCAAGGCGTCTAAACCAAAATGAAGCCTGTTATCCGAGGATGATTGAAAGCCTCTCGTAAGCATTAAATGCTGATATTGGATACTGCCTTTTGTAAACAGGTAAGCTTTAGCTCCGATCCCTTGTGTGTTACCCGCAGAACCTTTAAATCCAATAGAAATAAAATTTTTCTTTGGTGCGTTGTTTTGAAGTAAAACTGCCTGGGCATTTATACAATTCATTACCAGGTCAAGGTCTCCGTCATTATCTAAATCCGCGTATGATGCGCCATTGTAATATCCATTTATTTTTCCTGTTCCCCAATCTTCGCTTACATCATTAAAAGAAAGCTTTCCATTGCCTTTGAATAGAAAAGGATGTGAGGCGCCATCGGGCATCGCATCTATGACCTTATCATCATATGCGTCAGTTTTATCATAACCTTTTAATCGCATGTCAGATACATAGCGTATATAATCTAAATCAACCGGACGTTTCACAATTCCACTTGTTATAAAAAGATCTTTGTTCCCGTCGTTATCAAAATCGGCAAACAGGGGGCACCAGCTCCAATCCGTTGCAGAAACACCTGCTGTTAAACCAATATCGCTAAAGCTTTCTCCACTGCCGTTGTTGCGTTGCAGGCAGTTGCGGGAGTATTGATCCTGGTAGCCATTCAGGTTAAGTTTTGCATTATAAATGTCCGGGTTTTCATCACTTCCGTAAGTCTTTAAAATTTTCTCACCGGGCGGCAGCATGTCTACTGTGAATACATCCAGCTGTCCGTCATTATTATAGTCGGCTACATCGTTGCCCATACTAAAGCGGCTGTAATGGTAAAAGTGTTTTGCGCCGCTTTCTGCAAACGTTCCATCGCCATTATTAATGTAGTAGTAGTCATTCTCATGAAAGTCATTGCCTATGTAAATATCATCCCACCCATCATTATTTACGTCAGCTATTGCTAATCCTAAACCATATCCAAGATTGCTTTGATAAATTTTAGCAGCAGCAGAAACATCGGTAAACTTTCCTGTTGTTTTTATATCGTTTCTGTAAAGCCTGTCACCCGATAGACTGTCATACTTATTGCGGTTAGCAGTATCAACCACGTTAGCATGGGGATGATGAGACTGATTTAAAATGTAACAATCCAAATCTCCATCATGGTCATAATCAAAAAAAGCAGTTTGAGTGGTAAACGCAGAAAGATTCAAACCATACCTGGCGCTGCTTTCTGTAAACGTGCTGTTACCATTGTTTATAAACAACTCATTGTGTCCCTTTAATCCATATCTGTTGCTAACCGACGAAACATATATATCCGTCAAGCCATCGCTGTTTACATCAGCCATGGTTACACCTGTACACCAGTCCGAGGTACCTGCCACGCCGGCTTTGGCTGTAATGTCTTCAAAAACAAAACCTCCTTTGTTAAGATAAAGTTTGTTGTTGCCTTTGCTGTTGGCAGTAAAGTATATATCGGTTAGCCCGTCATTATTAATATCACCAACAGAAACCCCGCCGCCATTATAGTAGTACAGGTAATACAAAATATTAAAACGGCTTCTGTCCTGCAAACGGTTTTCAAAAGTGATGTTGCTTTTAGATGCGGGTATAGATTCAAAGAGTGTAGGTGCGTTACTGCATGAGAGTAATAAAGTACATAACGCAATAATGTAGCACAACTTAATTTGACACGGTATCGTTATTTTAATTTTCATTTCTATTTCTACAAAAGATTCATTTAGTAGTTTAATAGCAATACTGCTTTTATTTTTTAGACTTGGTATCTATAAATTTCTTAGTCTCTTCAGGATAAGGTTTGATTAAATGTGTACGCATTAAAACTGATGTAGGGGCAGAAGCACCCTGCAGATAAACAGCGATAGAACGTGATGGCTGTTTTGGCATGTGACAATCAATACAATTCTGTTTGATGGAAGCGCCGAGAGAGGCAGATAATTTACAGGTTTTTTGATGTCCCTGCGTGTGGCAATTCAAACATCGTTGAGAAAATAATACCAGCTTATCTTTTTCATTTTCATGTGTATTGTGGCACGATGTGCAGGTAAGTTGGCTAAGTTGAAAACATTTACTTGCCGAAAGCATCCCAGCCTGGTTACCGTGTACATCAATACTCGACGCATCCATTTGAACTACATCACGTGAAAAATAATTTAAGAGCGTATCGCCAGCCTGGAAGGAAAATGAAGGCCTGGTTTTATTTAACCTGCCCCCATGGCATAAAGTGCATAGATCAAGGTTTTGCTGACGGGAAAGTTTTGATGGGTTGACAATGAATTTCGCAAGCTTAGATGTTGGGTTTTCCGATTGAAACTGAACGTGCATTGCTCCGGCACCGTGGCATTTTTCGCAATCAATGCCATAAATAATTTTCGCAGTATTAAATTCTTCAATCTGTCTGTTACCAGTTGGGATTTTTTCAGCATATGTGCTATGACATTCTAAACATCTTGATGTGACTGGCCTGTTGTAAACAACTTTATCTGCTGGATACCCAGGGCTATTGGACCATTGGTTTTCTGCAGTAAAAAAAGTAACAGGCATTTGCACAAAATGGTTGCTAATAGTGCTGATATAGCTCTGGCCTTTTCTACCCGATCCTACAACCATATCAAACCTGCCTTTCTTCACTTCTTTCCCGTTTACATAGTGAACCTGGTAAAAACCACTATCCCTTTTTTCCATTGTAACAGTTGATACGTCATTATAGATAAAACTGTTTTCCCCTTTTTTAAAACTTCCTAAGATATTTTTTTCGTTTGCAGGTGCTGTTGAAAGAAAATGTTCTGTATTGATATGTTTTTCATAAATGTCTTTATGGCAAGAGGCACAAGCTGCAGAACCCGCAAACATTTCAAATTTTGTTTTTTGCAACGTGGGTTTTATTTCACCAGGTTGATTGTTCACACATTTCGTCAGAATTATAACACAGGTAAGTATAGTGGAAAAAACCAAAGTTGTCTGTCGGATCTTAAAAAATCTGGTCATTTTAAAACAGTAACAAATAGCAATTAGCCAACCTCTGTAATTAAAAGGGCTGAACAATTTGATTGTATCAGCCCTCTTACTTTAAACCGGAAATAATAATTATTTTTTACCTGTATACAATTCCGAAATTTCAGCAACTGATAAAGCGCTGCTATAAAGCCTTAACTGGTCGAGCTGCCCTTTGAAAGTTGATGAAAGCCAGTCATCTGAGTCGAAGCTATTATTTGGTCCACCACCTACACGTACTTCTGTGATTTTGCTATTGTCGATGTTTATAGGGCCATGAGTACCCCATGCACGGGTATTAGCGTTTTGAACACCATCAATATAAAGTTTCATTGTGCTTGTAGCAGCGTCATATACAAAAGCTGCATGATGCCATGCATTGTTTAACAAACCCGGAATGGTGCTGCCTCCTTCCCATGTAAACCAGTTATCGGCATTGTTTTTATCAGCAACCATCACTTTTACTGCACCGGCTGCATTATTGCCTTCAAGAAATATTAGCAAGCTTGCGCCTGACCAATGGCCATTATCAGCTTTTAAACTCATAATATATTCAGGCCCGTTAGTGCCTATGTTGTTTGTGGTTTGACCATCTTTTTTAAACCATACAGAAATTGTGAAGCTGGAAGCAGAGGTTGCCCAATCGTTAGGCTTGGCGTACTTCAAAAACTTTTTATTAGCCCCTTGAAGAGCTTTTCCGCTGATACCTGTAACAAATGTTAATGGGTTATCTGCAGGAAAATTCGCACGAATGCTGTCCACCGCATTCATTAGCGGATTAGAAGTGCTGCCGTCGAAAGCAGCATAAAATTTGAGCGTACCGCCCGGAGTATTTATGTCCTTTGGATAGTCTGCTGCTAATTCAGGTCTCTCCATCTTCTGGCAGCTACTAATTATAATCAGTAAGGCTAAGCTTGAAAATTTGAATATATTTTTCATTGTTTTTGTTTTTAATGGTTATGATTACCATTCAGGATTTTGTTTTATAACACCACCAGAAAGATCAATCGCTCTTTGGGGAATAGGATAAAACCGTGCACGGTTGGTATAACCTAATGGACCGAGTACAGTAACGGCATCACCCCATCTTACAAGATCATAAAACCGGTGACCTTCCATGGCTAATTCCCACCTTCGCTCATTCTTTATAGCCTGTCGCATGGCTGCCTGGGTTGTGAATGGTATGTAGGGAACAATCGTTCTTGTAATTCCTTGTCCGCCGCTTGCCCGGCTCCTGATTTTTTCAAGATTCGCAGCCGCAACAACCCCATTACCTGTTTCATTTGAAGCTTCAGCCAACATTAAAATAACATCAGCATAGCGAAGGATACGGTGGTTAATCCAGCGGGCTGCGCCACTACCATTGATCCAGCCAGTTGATAAGCGTATCGCCGGATCATTGCCGGTGTAAAGTTTTTTGTTCCAGAATTTTTGTGCGAGTCCTCCTGTTCCAGATGGATTTGAGTAAGCCGGTATTGTCGCTCCAAAACCGCCCATCGTAGGGCCGCCATCTGATTGACCGGAATATAAAATGGTTTTTCCTTTTCTTGGGTCGTCAGCCGGCCACTCCGCCTCTAGCTTATCAGTCGGTGTATTCCAACCCCATCCAAGATTCCATTCAATAGAAGCACCGTTTCTTCTGACCTGTTGGCTGGTACCAAAGTCGGACCCATAATCAAGAGCACTATTGGTAGCCGCTCCTGCTCCTGCATAGGCCTGCATTTCCCAAATTGATTCTGCCGAGTTTTCTCCGGCATCTCTCCAAATATCTGAGAACTCACTTAGCAACGCATACTGCCCGGAATTAATCACCTGGTTGCAAAGGCCAATCACTTGTGACCAGTTTTGCCGGAACAAATATGTCTGTGCCCAAAGAGTATTTGCAGCTCCTTTAGTTAAGCGGCCGGGATAATTGCCGCCATATTCTGTATTTGTTAGGGGAAGATATTGTGCTGCTACCCGCAGGTTAGAATCTATAAATGCATAGATAGTGGCTGCCGGGGATTTTGCAACAACTCCATCAGAAGCCTTCCTGATTGGGAAGTTGATCAACGGCACATCACCATAAGTTTTAACCAGTTCAAAATAGGCATAGGCCCTAAAGAAACATACTTCACCAAGGTTACGCAGGGATGCTGCATCGGTTAGTTTTAATGAATCCACCAGCTTAACGGCGTCATTGGTAGCATTGATCATAGTATAATGATCATTCCAGTATGTATTGGGTGCCCAGTCGTCTTTAGAATATTGGTAAGTATCAAATTCAGTTACAACTTCGGCGCCATCATTTATATCGCTGCCTTTCTGGGCATCATCATCACGTATGCTATGAAAATCCAACCAGGGCAATAATGAAAAACCCGCAAGGTTTCTAAGGTTGGAATACAAGCCAAATACACGGCTTTCAAGTGCACCCTGGTTTAGGTCTTCAAGGCTTGCCGTTAAAGGCTTCCTGTCAAGAAATTTCTTACAACTTACAACAGAAAGCAATAATGGAATTGCTGCAAGCAAACTCCAATAAACTATTTTATTTCTTTTCATATTAATAGCAATTATTGTATTAGAAAGTTACGTTTATACCGATAGTACTCACACGTGGTAAAGCATTGCCTCCATTATCAAAACCAAAGGCTGTAGCATCGCCACCATATTCCGGAGAATAACCATAGTTGTTCTTCCAGGTTTTAAGGTTTTGTACGTTAGCAAATAAACGCAAACTACTGATCTTGTATTTTGAAAGAAGTGCGCTGCCAAAGCCATATCCTATCTGAAGATTACGAAGGCGGAAATAACTTCCATCCTCAATGTTATAGCTCGATCCATTGTAGTTGAAACGATCACCCTGGCTAACGAGCGGAACAAAGTTTGATGTGCCTTCGCCATTCCAGGCTCCCGTTTGGAAAGCTGCATAATTTACCCTTTGAAAAGGTGATTCCAGCGATCCCCAGGTTCTGAAAATTTCGTTTCCATAAACACCGGCTACATCAATTCCTAAAGAGAACCCTTTGTAATTAAGGTTAACGCTTCCACCGTATGTAAAGTCCGGTGTAGGATTGCCAATTACTGTTCTGTCATCTGCACTAATAATACCATCTCCGTTTACATCCTTAAATTTAAAATCGCCGGGGCGATATGCACCTAATGCCCCTGCTGGTGGAGACTTTAAAATATCCGCGTAGCTCTGGTAAATTCCTTCCACTACATAACCAAAGAACGAACCGATTGGTTGCCCGATTGCAGTACGTGCTTCAGCGCTTCCGTTATTTTGAAATCCCCTGCCTAAATAAGCTGTTGCCAATTCGTCGCTCAGGCTTAACAATTTGTTTTTAAGAAAAGTTATGTTTCCTGAAACCGTAAAAGAAAAATCTTTCGACAGGTTTTGATTCCAACTGGCAGAAAGTTCCTCACCCCAGTTACGAATACTGCCCCCATTTAAAAGTTTATCTTTTAAGCCCAAACCTCTCGCAGCGTATGTCATCAGGTCCTTCGTAGTTTTATTAAAATAGTTGGCCTCTACGTGTAAACGATTTTTAAATGCATTAAATTCTACACCAATTTCCTGAGCATAAACAGACTCCCAGCGAAGATCAGGGCTGTATTCATAATTTTCATCTAATGCCTTGTAGATATTATTACCAAATACGGCTACC
>JAQBNG010000179.1 GCA_028288675.1 Flavisolibacter sp.
TATCCGGCGACGTGTACTTTTCATTCACTAAATTCTGCGCAGCATCTACAAAGTCAATAAACGTGTTTTTCTTTTTTAAGATGCGGCCTTCTTCAAACCAATCGCGGCCCATTTCCTGCCCACCGCGAATGTGTGCAATTGCATAGGTAACTCCACGATCTAACAAGCTAATGACAGAAGAACTAAAGTAAGGATCGGAGTTAGCGCCATAAGAGCCATAAGCATACAGCCATAGAGGATTGCTGCCATCTTTTTTAAACTTATCCTTACGATAAACAATGGAAACGGGAACTCTAGTACCATCACTTGAAGTGCTCCAAATGCGTTTTGTTTGATATAAAGAAGCATTGAAATCTTTACCAACGTTTTGCTGTTTCAACAATTTCTTTTGACCGGTTTTCAGGGTATACATGTATTCGGCGGCTGGTGTTGATAACGACGTAAAATAGTAGCGAATACTATCCAACACATAATCATCGGTAGCCGTGTACATGTTAGCAACATAATCTTCCTCTCCAAAAGCAACAGGCTTCCATTTGTTGGTTTTGCGGTCAAGAATTTTAATTTGCGTCAACCCATTTTCTTTTGTTTGTGCAACGATATAGTTCTTAAAAACTTCCACACCTTCCAGGTAAGCTTTATCGCTGACGGCAATAACATCCTTCCAATTTTCTACGCCGGGATTGGTTACAGGTGCAGTTACATACTTAAAATTCTTTGCGTCTTTGTTGGTATAAATATGAAACACATTGCCCTCATGATAAGCAGGCGTATATTCCAACCCTTCTGTTCTTGGCTGAATGACAACAGGTGCGGCAGCGGCGTTATTCGCATCGAGGTATCTTGATTCATTTGTATTAGTGCTGGATGAATTAATAAAAATATAGCTGCCGTTTTTTGATTTGGATAGATACACGCTATAGGTACTGTCTTTTTCGGTAAAGATTTCTTTGTCTGCCGATGGGTTAGCGCCAACTACATGGTGCATCACTTTATAAGGCCTCACGGTATGATCGTTCACTACATAATAGAAGGATTTATTGTCGTTGTTCCATGTATAATTGCCAGAGGTGTTGGAGATGGTTTCCGGTAAGAATTTTCCTGTTGACAATTGTTTAAGATATAGTGTGGTGCGACGGTCGCCGCTTGTATCAATGCCATAGAGATAGTGGTTATTATCGGGTGCAACCGCGGAACCTCTTACCAAATATATCTGGTGGCCTTCCGCCAATTTCGGTACATCTAAAATAATTTCTTCTTTAGCCGTAGTAGTACCTTTCTTTCTTGCATAGAAAGGATATTGCTTTCCTTCTTCAAACCTTGAATAATACCAATAGCCGTTACGCTTAGTTGGTAAGGATTGGTCTTTACCTGGAATGCGTGCAACCAATTCATCGTATAATTTTTTCTGTAATTCTTCAGTGGGTTTTAGATAAGCATCGGCATATACATTTTCCGCTTTCAGATGGTTGATCACGTTGCTGTCTTTTGGGTTGTTTAGCCAGTAATAATCATCGCTGCGCTGACCGCCATGTTCATTAAAAACCTTAGCTTCTTTTTTAGTTGCCGGCGGTTGAAGTTGCGCATAAGTTAGCTGGCCAACTACAAACAGGAAGATAAGCAGCATAGAAATTTGACGTTGCATAAATGGAGCTTTATAAAGATGGAAAATGAGTTTTGAAGTTACTCTTTTTTGCTTCTGCCAGAAAGAACCTGTTTGACAGTAAAGTATAAAATTACTATGGCTATAATAGCAAGGATGACCTTTCCCTGCCAGCTAAATTCTGTTACCTGGTAAACAGCATATCCTTCCAATAACAACGCAGGTAATTTGCCGATAGAACTGGCAACTATAAATGTAAAAAACGATACCCGGCCAATAGCCGCTGCGAATGTTACAAGGCCCGAAGGAACAAAGGGAATCAGGCGCAAGGATAGAATGAGCCAAAAAGCTTTACTACCTTCTGCATGAAGAAGTTTGCTGACCGTTTTATATTTTTCTAACTGTTGCCCGGCGCCCTTTTTAAATCCTTTACGATAGAGATAAAAAGCTACAACAGCGCCTGCTGCTTCACCTGCAAATGAGATAGCTATCCCTTGCCAAAAACCAAAGAACAAAATATTAGCGGCAGTAATAAAAAACGAAGGGATAATACCAAGAACGGCTATTAAAATACTAATGGCTAAACTACTTATTAAAGCAAGGTTAGGATATTCCTGGAAGAAGTTTAGCACAGCTTCTTTCATACATCTATCAACGTTTTACCGGTGCGAAAGCAGGTGCCCCTGAATAATGCCACCTGTTCTCCATTTTGATTTACAATGGTGATCAGATACAGGCCTGTGCTTCGGCCGTTGTGTAGTTCTTTGGCTTCGGCGGTTAATATATCGCCGGGTTTAGTAGGCTTTATAAAAGTGATGCTCGTATCTAGTGCCACGGAAAGATTATTCCGGCTATTGCAGGCAAAAGCAAAAGCACTATCTGCCAATGAAAAAGCAATGCCTCCGTGAACTACGCCAAGGCCATTTATCATCTCTTCCCGTACAGCCATTCGGATTTTTGAATACCCTTCTGCTACCGCTAAAACTTTTATTCCTAACCATTGGCTGAACTGATCATCAGCCGTCATTTTTTTGACAACGTTTCTTGCCAAAGCGTCTTGTTCGTTTTCTGCGTTCATTCTCCTGTAAAATTTGGTTTGCGTTTTTCTAAAAAAGCTTGTACGCCTTCTTTATAATCTTTCGTGCTTCCGGCACGTTGCTGATAAATTTCTTCATCCTGCAATTGCTCCTCCAGGTCATTATAAAATGAATTATCAAGCAGTTGTTTGGTCAGCGCTAATCCTTTTGTGGGCATAGCAGCAAGTGCAGCTGATAGCTTTCTCGATTCTTCTGCAAACTGTTCATCGGGGAAAACTTTATAGATCATACCCATTCTTTCTGCTTCATCGGCTGTTACCTTATCACCCAACATCATTAATGCTGATGCTTTTTGCCAGCCAACTAAACGGGGCAGAAAGAATGTTCCGCCGCTGTCAGGTATCAATCCAATTTTAGAAAAGGCCTGTATGAAGGATGATGATCTCGCTGCTACCACAATATCACATGCTAAGGCAATGTTTGCACCGGCGCCGGCAGCTACACCATTAACGGCAGCTACTACCGGCTTCTCTAATTTACGGATACGGTTAATGATAGGATTATAATGTTCGCCAACAATAGAATCAATTCTTGGCCCTTGCGGGTTAATTACTTCATCTAAATCCTGGCCGGAGCAAAACGCTTTTCCTTCACTGCTAATATAAACGCACCGAACTTCTTTGCTTTTACATTCATCAAGCTTTTGCTGCATTAGCAATGCCATTTCCCTGTTGAATGCATTGTACTTATCGGGACGATTAAAAGTAATGTAAGCAACAGCATCTTTTATTTCGAAAAGAATAGAAGACATGAGGAAAATTTAGAGGTCAAATCTAAACCATTCAATGGCATTTGAAATAATCAAACGCTTCTTTACATTCTAAACAGCGGTACATGGCTTTGCAGGCGGTGGAGCTGAATTGACTGATGAGTTCCGTGTGATAAGAGTTACAACGGGGGCATTCGATGGCTTCCTCCCGAAACATTTCAGAAGAACAGAATTGTTGCTTAGGATTTGGAGGGGTAATACCAAATGCTTTAAGTTTTGCTTTGCCTTCTTCGGTCATCCAATCGGTTGTCCATGCCGGAGAAAGTTGTTGCTGTATAAATACATTGCGAAAGCCTTTTTCAATAAGCTTTAAGCGGATGTCCATGCTAATAACATCCATAGCGGGACAGCCGGAATACGTAGGAGTGATTGTGATAATTATCTTTTCATCTTTGATAGTTATGTCCCTGACAATTCCTAAATCAATAATAGAAAGCACGGGCACTTCAGGGTCTTTGACCTCCTGTAGCAATTGCCAAATCTCTTGTTCAACAGGAATAGATTTTATATGTAGTTCAGTGTGTATCACGTATTACTTTTCATGCTCACGTTGTCGCCTTTGCTTTAAATTTTTCAATGGCTTCTTTAGTAAAACTGCTTAACACTAATCGACCGCTAATCTCTGCACGTTGCATTAATAAAGTATCCCAGTCTTCGGTGCCTATCCAAAACATCTTTTTCATTTCGCTCATTGCCTCCGGGCTTGTATGTGCTAATTGATTAGATAACCTATGAATAGACTCGTCCATACCTTCAATGGTTGGATGACATTCTGCAAAAAGGCCTTTACGACGGGCCCAGTCGCCATTGCGCCACATAGTGGAATCAACAGCCAATTGCGAAAAAGCTGACAAGCCAATCTTTCGTTGAATAGCAGGACCCACTACAAACGGTCCGATGCCAACTGCTAATTCACTTAGCTTAACCTCTGAGGCTTCTGTTGCTATTGCATAGTCAACAGCGGCGGCTAACCCGACACCTCCACCCACGCACTTACCATGAATCCGGCCAATAATCAGCTTAGGGCATTTACGCATAGCATTGATTACTTCGGCAAAGCCATTAAAAAATTCGTAGCCTTTTTCTTTTGTCTCAATTTTAGTGAGTTCATCAAAAGAAGCACCGGCACAGAAGGCTTTGTCGCCGCCTGAACGTATCACTATAACTTTCGTATCCTTATCGGTTCCGGCTGCATGAACTTCATTAGCCAAATTTTTTAAAAGCTGCCGGGGTAATGAATTGCTTTGCGGATGAAAGAATTCGATAGTGGTAATACCATTATGTGTTTCAGCATTCACATAGCCGTTAATCATGTCTTTTGCCATAGATCTAATATTCTAATAGTTTAAAAGTATAAAGCGGTGAGGTTACAATTTTAATTCCATCCCTGCTTTATCAAAATTATTAACTAACAGGGAACAAAGAGTGAAAAGGAAATAAGAGATTAAATAATCGCTTTCATTTTTCCTTTTCACTCTTTTGCAACTTTGCTTACCTGATGTGCATACAGGCGGCCTATTGGAATTTCCATTCCGCCAATTTCCACATCGTGGTTGGTAAAGGCAGCAATTTTATTAATGGCAACTATATAGGATCGATGAATACGAAGAAAAAGGTTCACCGGAAGCACTTCTTCAAGAGAAGAAATAGATTGCTTTACCAGTAAGGGCTTATCATTTAACCGAATGATCTTTATATAATCCTTCATGCTTTCCACATACATGATATCGTCGTATTTTACTTTAACCATTTTGCGGTCTGCACGGAAGTAAACAAAGCCTTCATTGTCAACAATCGCAGCTTCCTCCTTTTCATCTGCTATCCTGGTGGTGCTTAATTTATTGATCGCCTTCACCAGGCGTTCAAGTGTAATTGGCTTTAGTAAATAATCCACCGCATCCAGTTCAAATGCATCCAAAGCATATTCTCTATAGGCCGTTGTAAAAATAACTTTTGGCGGCGAACGTAAGGTTCGTAAAAACTCGTGTCCCATTAATTTAGGCATGTGAATGTCTAAAAACATCAGGTCTGCTTTTCCCTGCTTTAAGATGTCCATAGCCGCAAAGGCATTGCCGCAACTGCCACAAACAACCAGTGAAGGAATATTGGCTATATGCGTTTCCAGCACTTTTACAGCCAGGGGCTCATCATCCACGATCAGGCAATTTATTTTCATATGGCTGCTGCGGGTAAAGTGTTACTAAAAGAAGTTTCATTATTGGCTGCAAGCTTCATTAACTGGCTTAGCTGCATGGTTAGCTTTACGGCATACATTTCATCTTGCTGTGTGATATGCAGGTTATAGTGTCCCACATAAATTAATTCCAATCTTTTATTTATGTTGACTAAGCCAATGCCTCCGTTAATGGCCGGCAGTTTTTCTTTATTGCAACTGTTGCTAAGGTTAAAGGTCAACTGGTTGCCTTCCGCATGAAGGTGTATGTTGATCCAGCATTGGTCTAACTGATCACTTACGCCATGCTTAAAACTATTTTCTACAAAAGGTAAAAGCAGTAGTGGCGCTATCACCAGGCCGGCGGTTGGCCCGGTGCAGGAAAACGAAACATCAAGCCGGTTGCCGTAACGCAGCTTTTCCAGTTCTACATATTTTTTTAGGGCGGCTATTTCATTATTTAAGGACACTTCTTTCTCATTGCACTCATATAGCATGTAACGCAAAAGACCGGATAAATGCGTGACAACTACCGGCGCATTATCTGAATGAGTTAAGGTGAGTGAGTAAAGATTGTTAAGTGTATTGAATAAAAAATGGGGATGTACCTGCGCCTTCAGCATCTCCAGTTCCATTCCTAATTTTTCCTTTTCAATTTTTTGATTGCGTTCGTTTTCAAGATACCATTTCTTTAAAAGCTTAATAGATACTGCAACGCCGCAGATCATGACAAATGAAAAGACACTTTTCAATGCCTCAATGTGAATTGCCCAAGGATACTCAAACCAAAAGTTGCCTCTTGGCGTTCCATATTTGACTGGCGCCACAAAATAATCATAGCAAAGAAAGTTATGCCAGGTAACAAGTTTTGCAAAGGGAATTGAAACCAGCAGATATGAGATGGTTTTCTTTTTAAGCAACAGCTTTGGGATAAACACATAAAGCTGAAAATAGGTAAACAATATCGGAAAAGGGAGCAGTGCTAATTGATAAGGCAATTCAACGCCATAGTTGACGCCTTGTGTATAATACGCGGTGGAGATCAACAGATAAAAAATCCAGAAAGCAGCATGGAGTAAAACCCGTTTCATTGTAATTGCTTTCATACTGGTTGCTTGATGTTTAAAACTACATAAACCAATATTGCAAACAAGGCTTTCAGCTGTATAGTAGACAAACAGCAGGCTTTCGTCGCTTAACGGCATTGATAAGCATCGTGCCCGTTTGTAGCTCCAACGCTGCTGTTTGTTGCTGTTTCTTACACGGCAATCTACTTTATTAAACACCGCTATTTACGGCCGGTAGCTTCACTTCATCAAACAACAAATCAACAAACCTTTAAACTACTTATGTATGAAAAAGAATCCTCTTGCTGCGGCTATTTATTTGGAAGCAGTAAACTTAGAAAATCCGCTTGCTTATTAATTTATAGCCATGGCTCAATCATATTACCCTGCAAAATCATCGCACTAAACATTGACTTATTTATTTACTCATTTACTGTTGATGATGCTTTATAGAATTTATTTACCAGATAAAAAATCAATCATGAAACTTATTCTCAATACCAAGATTTTCTCTGCTTATTTATTATGTATAAGCATACTGATGCTAGCCGCAGGCTGTTCTAAAAAAACGGAAGATGTACTCCCGCCGAAGCTTACAGTTACTACGCTGGCCTCGGGTTTTGTTAGTCCAAATGGGATAGCAACTGATGCAGCCGGCAACGTATGGGTAGCCGACCAGGGCACGGGAGCCAATGATGCTAAAGTATGGGTAATAAAGCCAGGCGGAGAAAAATTTATCGCCATTACTAATTTCGAATCCATTATAGTAGGAGCGGACTTTGATGCACCATCGCATTTGCTTTTTGCTGATGGACTATTGTATATACTTGGGGCGAAAGGAAAACTATACAAGGCCGATGTATCTTCTTTCACTCCAGGCAATCCACCTATGACTGCGGCCAGTCTTGGTGTGGAAGATATTGGCGCTTTTGTGTTGGCGTATCCCTTTGTAAAAAACACCCATCAGACACACCCTTATGGAATTACAAAGGCGCCGGATGGATCTTTTTATATAACCGATGCGGCAGCCAATGCGGTTCTGCGCCGTAGCCGCACAGGAATATATAGCGTAGTGGCAGAAGTACCCGGCATTGCCAACCCAACACCTGTTGGTCCGCCAATTGTTGAGAGCGTACCCACTGGTGTAATATTTACTGAAGGCCATTTATTAGTAAGTACACTTTTAGGCTTCCCTTTTCCTCCTGGTAAAGCCCTCATCTACCAAATCACTACATCGGGACAAGTAACCATTTTTCAGCAAGGCTTTACCACTTTGGTTGACATTGTTCAAGGAGCCAACAAGGGGCATCTCGTCGTCCAGCATGGCACATTTGGCGCTACCGGCTTTACAAAAAATACAGGCAGCCTGGTATGGGCAAACGGACAAACTGCAACGCCTTTTGTTGCTGATTTGAATTTGCCTGTGGGCATAGCTCAAGCTAATGATCATACCTGGTATGTAACAAGCTTAGGTGATAAATCGGTGCTGAAAGTAGTGTATGAATAGTAGCGAAAAAAGCAGTGATGTCAGTTCAATATGTTGTGCGTCATGCTACAATAATGTCTCAAAACTTCTATCATTTTTAAAATAATATTATGACACCGAAAAAAACTGCCTGGATCGGCTCTAAAATCAACAAAGCATCTGATATTAATATTTTAAAAACGTGTCCATCCTTTGTTCTGATAATAATAGCCGTTCTTTTTACGACTCCATTACCAGCACAAAACAATAAAGACTCTACTACATCCGCATACTCAGCATCAGAAGACACATATAAACAAATGCTTGACTATTCCAGACCGGGAAAATATCATCAGTTACTTGCCGACCTTATTGGCGCATGGACTTTCAAAGGCAGACATTACGAATGGCCAGATTCTGTAACAAACAAGGTCGCATTGGAGTACAGCGGCACTGTTGTAAGAGAATCATTTGCCAATGGACGTTATTTTATCGTAAATGTGACCTCTGACGGTAAATTAGAAATGCCCATACAGGATGGAAAAATGAAAGAAGTAAAATTTCAAGGCCTTGAAATTGAAGGCTATGATAATGTGAAAAAGAAATTTGTAAGATCATCCATTGGCAATCACCTCAATAGTTTTATAGCAGCATCAGAAGGTACTTATGATTCAACGACAAAAACCATCACGTTTGATTCTGAATTTGAACCTATTCCAAAAATGAAAACAAAAGATCATTTCCGTTTTATTTTTATTGATAACGATCACTACAAATGGGAGTATGATCAGGAAGAAAAGGGAAAATACAGAAGGGGAAGTGAAATTGAGTTCACCAGGGTTAAAGGAAAATAATTTATCAAGTAATAAGCCTACAGGGCTGACGATGTTCAAATGCCCCACATCGCCAAGCCGTTGAACGATCTAAGTGATTATTTCAATCCTTAAAATGCACAAGACCTTTACTCAATAAGATATGCAGAATTTGTAGTGCCCTGGTAAAAGCAATGCGGAGCAGCAAACAATTATTACGGCTCAGCAAAAGCAGCCAGACCTGCTATAAAAAAGATTATCCTCCCTGGAAGCAAAAAGATAAGTCATAAAGCACACACATTTAATTTTCAAGAACTGCCTCGCCATCAAACATAAAATCATCAAAATGAAACAAGCGATCATCGCATCGGTGCTAATCTTTGCAGTTATCTTCTCTTATGCGCAGGACGATAAGCTGAGAACAGAAATCAATAACCTTGAAGAAAGAAGCAGGCATGCCATTCTGCAAAAAGATTCTGCAACCTTACACAAACTATGGTCGCCAACTTTTATGGTAAACTCTCCTAACAATAATGTAATAAAAGGCGGACAGGTGGATATGGTTATGGCCGGACGAATAAGTTATACCTCCTACAAAGGCGCAATGGAAGAGATGCTGGTTAGCGGTGACATGGTAATTACGATGGGACATGAAACCGTAGTGCCGGTGATGGGTAACCCCAATGGCGGGCAAACTATTCAACGGCGCTATACCAATATCTGGAAAAAAGGAAAAGAAGGCTGGATGCTGATAGCCCGGCAAGGCAGCGAATTATGCCGCCAGCAATAGTGGCCGCAATAAAAAGAAGCGGCAAACTTGCCTTCTTTATCTTATTGCAGCACTGTTTCTTTTGACCATTGTCAATATCGTAGCGATGCCTGCAATCTCACCTGTTTCATCCAGCATTTCAACCAGCCATTTCACAATGCCTTTTTGAATATCGTTCTCATCATCAGGCTTTGCATCCTGCGGTAATTTTTCTTTACAGGTAAAACGGATAGTTAGTTCCGCACCGGCATAAACAGGCTTTGTAAATCGTAATTCATCTATACCATAGTTCAGCAACACAGGACCTAAATCAGAACCATCTACAAATAACCCTGCGGCGGCACTTAAAATAAAATAGCCATGCGCTACCTGCTTTTCAAACATGGTCCCCGTGAAATCAGTGTCCTTTTTGTGTGCATAAAAATGATCGCCGCTTAACTCAGCAAAGGCATCAATATCTTCTGAAGTAATGATGCGTTTTTCAGTGATGATCTGGTCACCTACCTGGAGCTCTTCAAAGTATTTTTTAAAAGGATGAACAGCA
>JAQBNG010000194.1 GCA_028288675.1 Flavisolibacter sp.
AAAAGGCGACAGGCAATCTGCTTTGCTCATCTTATCTAACGTAGCGGAAATGAAGCTGGAAGATGCAGGCTTATTGCGAAGTATGGCTTACCAGTTATTGGATATGAAGGAGAAAGACCTTGCAATAGAAACGTTCAGCGACATTTTAAAAATGCGGGAAGAAGAGCCGCAGGCGTACCGCGACCTGGCACTGGCTTTTAATGAAGCCGGCAATTATAAAGAAGCTGTTGCCCAATTGTATAAGCTGATAACCAGTGTTTGGGATTCGCGGTTCGATGGCGTAAAGTCTATCGCCTTAAATGAAATGAATGCCATCATTTCCGCACACCCCGCTGAAGTAAACATTTCAGGTATTGATGCGAGGCTGATTTATGCCATGCCGGTTGATGTACGCATCATCATTGATTGGAACACGGCCGACTCTGACATTGACCTGTGGGTAACTGATCCTAAAAAGGAAAAATGCTTCTATGAAAATAAGGAAACAGGGTTGGGCGGTCATATTTCAAATGATATGACACAGGGCTACGGGCCGGAAGAATTTGCAGTAAAAAAAGCAGTAGCAGGCAACTATACAATTGATGCAAATTTGTTTGGCGATACCCGTCAGACTATTGGCGGACCAATAACAATAAGAGCTGAATTATACACTGATTTTGGTAAGCCATCTCAACAACGCAAGACAATAAATTTTAGAGTTACAGATAGCAAAGAAGTCGTTCGGATTGGTGAGTTGAAGTTTGGTTAGCACTTACCGCATTACTCTTTAATTAACGGTTATAGTGTGAGATATAAATGAATTGTCAATATTAGTAAAGCGCAACCCGAAAGTTCCTTTTGAAGAAGAAGTGAAGGTGTATACTTTAAACTTGGTTCCAGCATCCTGCGTGCAGAAAGCGGATTTATCAAAGTGCCCAAACGCTTTAATAAAGATCACATTCCCGATGGCTTCCTGCTTAAAAGTATCTATCACCTGGCACCCATTTGAATACCTGTAGCTTACCGTTAACAATACCGGTTGGTTTACTGCAGCTGTGTTTGAGCCCGTTACGGTCGTCATATTGTATTGAACTAACGAACCATCTTCAACTGCCTCTTTTTTACAGGCTGTGTTTGCTACAACTGATAATGCAAATAACAGCAACAGAGCAAATTTCATAACCCGGTTTTTGAGGTTGACAGGACAGAGGGTTCCGTCGTTGCATCAATCGTAAATAATTCAAAGAAAGATCACCAAAGTAGACTTTTCGTAGAGCTAAGTACTGTCATATTGCAGTAGTATTGCTACAATGAAACTCTTGTGGATATTCTTATGGATAATGGCTTCTTCCTGCGGCGTGCTACAGAATAATTCATTCATTTCCCGTGCAGATGGCCTAATGCAGAATCATTTTTTTGCCTATGCACTTCCGTACGAAAAAGGAACGACTCACGTAGTGGTTCAAGGCAACGAATCGCTTTTTTCTCATGCGGGCGATTACGCCATTGATTTTAAAATGAAGCGGGGAACAAAAGTAATGGCGGCAAGGGACGGCATTGTGGTAAGAGTAAGGGATAGTACAAAAACCGGCGGCATTGGTAAAAAATATATAGGCACAGCTAACGGTATTGTCATCAGGCATAGCGATAGCACCTACGCACATTACCTGCACCTGCAGTATAAAGGGGCCCTGGTTTCGGTTGGTGATACAATTAAACAGGGCCAGCTGATTGGTCTTAGTGGCAGCACCGGCTTCAGTGCTTTTCCGCACCTTCATTTTGAAGTGACAAGGCAAACTGGCATTAGCAGGGAGGACTTTCCTGTACTTTTTCAAACAAGAAAAGGAATTAAATTTTTGCAGCCGCTTCGTTGGTATAAGGCGCTTTAATTAGGTTTGTAGCTTATGCAGGAAATCATCCAAAAGTTTCTCACTAATCTTGCTACCACTACCTGGCTTGAATACATTGCGGTGTTCACCGGCATCATCAGCGTATGGTTCTCCCGCAAGGAAAATATTTGGGTCTATCCAACAGGCTTGATCAATACCATCATTTACATCTACCTGAGTTTTAAGTTTCACCTCGTGGGCGAAGCCAGCGTAAATTTTTATTACACGGTAATGAGTGTGTATGGCTGGTGGCTATGGACAAGAAAAGATCAGCAGCACAGGCCTGTAGTGCATATTACCTTTTCCAATAAAAAAGAATGGATACAGGAGATCATCTTCTTCGTGTTCTTTTACGTGTCGCTGTTTTTTATCCTTACTTATTTACAGCGGGAGTATTTTCCGGGAGCTATTCCATGGGCTGATGCTCTTGCTTCGGCAACCGCTTATACCGGCATGTGGCTGATGGCAAGAAAAAAAGTAGAAAGCTGGTGGTGGTGGATAGCCACGAACATTGCTTCGATTCCTTTGTATTATGTAAAGGGATTAGTATTTACCAGTGTTTACTATGTAGTGCTTTTGGTGTTGGCAATTTTTGGTTTGATTGCATGGCGGCAAAAAGCAAAGAAAGTGCAGACTACATTTGCAACTTTATAGCATGAAACGAATCGTCATCATAGGTCCCGAATCAACCGGCAAAAGCACCTTGTGCCAGCAGCTGGCAGCGCACTATGATACCGTTTGGTGTCCCGAGTTTGCACGGGAATATTTACTGGAGCACGGAATGGCTTATACTTATAATGACCTGGATAACATCGCCCACGGACAAATAAAGCTGGAGGCAAAATTGGCTGCTGAAGCGAAAAACGATTTATACTTTATTGACACCGATATGTATGTGATGAAGGTGTGGTACGAAGTGGCATTTGGTGCCTGCCCTACATGGATATTAAAAGCCATTGCCCGCACTCATTGCGATCTATACCTTCTGTGCAATATTGACCTTCCGTGGACCAAAGATGAATTAAGGGAATACCCTGACTTAACTATGCGGCAAAAGCTCTTTAAAATGTATAAGGACATCATGATAAATTCAGGTGTACGCTGGGTAGAGATTAGTGGCGCCAATGAGGAGCGTTTGCAAATGGCGGTAAGCAGCATTAATGCGGTTTACAAAAGCGAAAGCCCGCTATTGTAAGCATCTATAAATTTTTGGAGTCGTACTCCTCCTCTCCTCGCGGAGAGGAGGTTGGGAGGTGAGGCGGGAAGGGCCGGGGGTGAGGTCTTGCTTCCGCCACCTAAACCTATTATCTTTCCCCCGCACAACCGCACCATGAAACAAATTATCAACATCATTAACCAGGTTTTTGAAATAGAAAAAAAGCTGGGTGCCACCTCCCCCATTCAGCGCAATTTAGACCGTATTAAATCTGAGCTTACTGACATGGGTTACGAATATCATAACCCCGTACATGAAAAATGGGATGAAACAAGAACCGATTGCGAGGCGAGTGTGGCAGGTACGTTGAAAAGTAAAATGATTATTACAGAAGTCATTAAACCTGTTGTTCACCATAAAGAAGACAGCGGAAAAAAACTGGTTCAAAAAGCTATTGTTGTAGTAGAATAATTACCCATGAAATTTATCAATTTTGGTATAGACCTTGGCACCACCAACTCCCTACTTGCAAAGTTTGAAGGCGGCGCGGTACAGGTATTTAAAAATCCCATCGGCCATAAAGAAACCCTTCCATCCGTTGTCGCCTTCCGGGGCGGCAGAACCATTGTTGGCGATAAGGCAAGAGAGTATATCTCTAAAGATGCCGGAAACGTTTTTGGCGGATTTAAAAGAAAGATGGGCTCAAGCGAAAACTTTTTTGTTCCCTCAACTGCCGCTATCATTAACCCCATCCAGCTTTCTGCCATGGTGCTAAAAGAGCTGAAGAATTTTATTCATACCGGCGAAGAACTTGAAGCCGCTGTGATAACCATACCGGCGTCGTTCGATACTATTCAGTCTAACGCTACAAAAAAAGCAGGCTATGAAGCAGGCTTTAAAGAAGTAGTGTTATTGCAGGAACCCATTGCTGCCTCGCTTGCTTTTTTCAACGACAGTAAAAAAGGCATTCCGGAAAGCGGCTATTGGCTTGTGTATGATCTGGGTGGTGGAACGTTTGACGTGGCCCTGGTAAGTATCATAGCAGGAGAACTTAGAGTTGTTGACCACGAAGGCAATAACTTTTTAGGCGGGATGGATTTCGACACTGCTATTATTGAGCAGATCATCATTCCGAAAATTATTGAGCAAACAGGCGACCCTACTATTGAAGAACAGTTACGCAACAGGAATGGTGCTCTTGAAAAACTGTTTTATGTATTGCTTCACAAAGCTGAAGAAGCAAAAAAGGAATTATCGCAGCAAGATGAAACCGAAATAGAATTTACACTTCCCGGCAGCGATGAGGAAATGTATGTACGCATCACAAAAGAAGATCTTGCCCGCATCATACATGAAAAAATTTGGTCTACAGTAGAACTGATACATGCAATTTTAAAAAGAAATAATTTACAGGCGCCGCAAGTAACTAACATCATTATGGTGGGCGGTTCTACTTACATTCCGTATGTGAGGGAGCTGGTGGCGAAAGAAACTAAAATACCGCTGGCTTTTGATACCGATCCTACTACCGCTATTGCTGTTGGTGCTGCTTATTATGCGGGTTCAAAATTAAGTTCCGTTATTACTGCTGAAGCAAAGATTGATGCGGTTGAACTTGGATTAAGTGATAAAAAGATAAAGGCCATTTTTCAAACAGTGAGCAGTGAAGAAGAAGAAATCTACATGGCAATTCCTGAAGAGGGAGATTTTACCAATGTCTTCTATCGCATTACACGAGATGATGGCGGTTATGATTCAGGCAATAAAAAAGTTGACAAGCGCATCTCCGAATTCCTTCCGTTACAGAAAGGCGTGATGAACCGTTTTACCATACGCTTTTTTGATGAACAGAATAATGCTGTTGCCGTTTCTCACCCTCCCATCGATATCATGCACGGCAAGTTTAATGTGGCCGGGCAACCCCTGCCAAACGATATTTGCCTGGAGGTAGATGACCATGAGAACAACAGCACGAAGCTGCAAATAATCTTTGAGCGCAACGACATTTTACCGCTAAAAAAAACAATTTATAAAGAGATCACCCGCACGATAAAAAAAGGCAGCACAGATGAAATAGTAATTAATGTATTGGAAGGCACAAGGCATAGCCGTCCACACAGCAACCTGGTGATTGGCGCTATTGAAATTAAGGGCACCGACCTAAAGACCGACCTGGTAAAAGGCTCCGATGTAGAAATAAAATTCGAGATGAATGAAAGCCGTGACCTGGCCATCACTGCCTTTCTTGCCATGAGCGAACAGGAGTTTAATCACGTCTTCAGTACTTCGGAAAAAATTGTCAGCGTATCCCGGTTAAAGGATGATGTGAACAGTCTTGTTTGGGAAATGAAAAGGGAGATGCGCGATGAAAAAGGACGTGATGATGAAAGCGAATGGATAGCCGAATTGCGTCAATGTATTTTTGAAGGCGAGAAGCTGCAAAAGCGCCTCTCTAAAATAAAGGACAGCGATTTGACAGATGAAAAATACGAGATCACTGAAGCCCGCCGCCGCATCTCATCCCGCTACGATGCCTTAGGTAAAGACCAGCGCATTTTTATGTTGCAGGCCGACTATTTCAACCATAAAACATTTATTGAAGAGAACCTGCCTGATGTGGAGTTTGAGCAGGATAAAATGATGAATGACTTTGACCGGATTGTGCAGGATGAAGGCCAGTTTTTAAAAGCAAAAAGCCCTGCGGTGCTGCGTACAAAGATCGATGCATTAGATATATTGCGCCGCCGGGTGTATGCTAACACAAGGCACTATATCATTGATCTCTTTTTATACTTCGCAGCTATACCTGCATCAAATTATACAAAGCCAGCCATTGCTTCTACACTAATTAAACAGGGCGAACAAGCTTTAACCAACGAACAGTTTGGGCAATTGCGCACTACGATGATCAACCTTTCGCACCTGCTAAACGGAGAGGAAGCGGAGATAGAAAACATCAAAATAAAAGGGACTGGCATTGGTTAGTACGGTTACATTATATCGTTCCCCGGTGCGGCTGTTAGTGCATACAGCAGAAGCAGCAGAGTCCTACTCGTCGCAGGCAATAAGTCGTGCCCGTAAAAAGATGATGGCCGAAATTGCTTTAGCCGGCGATGAAATTTGTATAGATGATATCTCCTACTCCCGCAACGACGCTTCTACTTTATTGGATGTGGTAAACGAAGAAAGCTGGAAGGCGCATAGCATCATTTATCAGCATAAAGGGCTATTGAATTTTTTAGAAAAAGGCGACTTCAATTCAGACGAATTAAGAAAGGCCGATGCTTACTTATACAATGAGAAGTTTGTGCAGGTGGCGTCTCCTTATTTTGCCCATTCGTTCAATACAGTTGCAGGCAAATTAGTACGTCAGGCTGATTTTGAAGAACTTCTGAAGCTGTTAGACTTTACAGGCTATATTTTGCCGGAGCATAGTCATGAAGCGTATCAAAAACTCCGTGGCTATTTAGATGAATTGAACTATACACTTCGTAACCTTAGCTGGGAAAAATTTGTCGGTGATGAAAGCATCCTGCATTTTATTTTTTCCAACGACTGGCTAAAGTTTATTAACAAGCTACCCTCCGCCTTTACTTCGGTGCGTGATGAGGTAGTAGAGCATTTCATCAATCTCATACTTCGCTTTCAGCACAAAGCCACCTGGTTTTATTTGCATAAAGTATTGGTACAGCTAAAAGGCATTGAGACGAACGATTTTAATCGCTCCGAAGTAGTGCGCATTGATGAAGTTATATACAAGAACAGCAAAATAGAAGGTGGCAAAGGCACGGTGCGAAGCAAAGGAACCGATGGTTATAATTGGCGAAGTGCATGGTGGATAATATGGATTGTGCTGATGGTTGTGAGGGCAGCTACCTGTAATGATAGAAGCAGTAAGAGCAGCTATAATTTATTGGATAATCCTTACAATAGTCCTATCATAACTACTGCCGGCGATTATACAGAAAAGAAAAATGAAACAAATTTTCTATCGGTGTTAGATAGCTTGAGTAAGAAACAAAATCTTATCGTTACACCGCAAAAATTAAAAACCGGGGGCCAGCCTTTTGATTCTTTCGGCGATGATCCCGGTGCTGCTGTAAATGACTCGGTTACTATCACTAATAACACGGGGTACGATGCAGTTTTCCTTTACTTTAAAGATGTGCCAGGACATGCTATGTCAGGATTGTTACCCAAGCTATATTCTACTTTTATAAAAGATGGAGATGTGGAAAAAGTATATGTGCTGCCCGGTAACGGCCGCATTTATTTTGCCTTTGGCGAAGGCTGGGGCAAATTAAAGAAGCCACTGAATATTAATCTAAACAATCCATCCGGTAGTGCCAGTAATGGTGAGTTATCGCAAACTATAACGTTGACACATTTCTTCAACAATAAGCACCAACTTCAACAGAGGTACTTACAACATCCTGTTTACATTGATTATGCTGATGCAGCCCGTGATAATGCCGCTTATCGTAACCTGAATGAACAAGGTAAAGTCTCGGAAGAGGCGCCATCTATTCTGCTAACGCATAAGAACGGAATAGTTGATGTTGCCGCAAGAGGCTATCTCCTGGTAAAGGAAGATTTGATCAGCACTAATGAATCAAAGAATGTAGGAATTAGGCTTAACAACGGGCAGTAAACTGTAGCTTCATTCTGCAATTGTATGAAAGAAGAATACATTATATCTCCCTTAGGTGATTCAGCACTGTTAATTCATTTGGGAAACAGGATTGATGATGGCCTTAACAAAAAAGTGCTCCATCTTTTTCATACACTACAACAGCTTTCCCTTCCCGAGATCATAGATGTTGTTCCGGCATATAGCTCTCTTGCAATTTATTATGATGTTGTATCGCTGCATCAAAAGAACGCTACGGCTTTTGATGCCATGAAGAATCTTCTCAAGCCAATTTTGGAAGCTGCAGATGGGCAATCATTATCCACCAAGCGGCAAGTGAAGATTCCTGTATGCTATACAAAAATGTACGCACCGGACTTAGAAGCTTTAGCATTTGACAAAAACCTTTCAACAAAAGAAGTGATTGGCCTGCATGTAGCAATAACCTATCGTGTGTATATGATTGGCTTTATACCCGGCTTTGCATACATGGGTAAAGTAGATAGCCGCATAGCTACAGCCAGAAAAAATACTCCACAAAATGTTGCTGCTGGTTCGGTAGCAATTGCCGGTGAGCAAACCGGTATTTATCCTTTCGCTTCACCCGGTGGATGGAATATTATTGGTAGAACACCTATTAAATTATTCGACAAAGAAAAAGAAGAACCTGTGCTGTTACAACCCGGTGACGAAATACAATTTTATTCAATTTCACAAAATGAGTTTGAAAATTATCAGGGCGGGCCTTCTTGATACGATCCAGGATTTAGGTCGTTACGGGCATCAGCATCAAGGCATAAACCCAGGTGGTGCCATGGATTGTTTTTCTGCTGTACTGGCCAATGCTTTGTTAGGGAAAGAACTGGCTTCACCAGTTATAGAACTGCATTTTCCCGCAGCCCAAT
>JAQBNG010000203.1 GCA_028288675.1 Flavisolibacter sp.
CTGTTTTACCAAAGTGTAAATCGGAAACAATCAATGCCTTTTCCTCTTCCCAAAAGATGGAACGCTGAGCAGAGAGCCAGAGGTTTTGAGATTGGTGTTTATATAAAGTGGGTGCCTGCATTTTTTACAGCAGAGAACAGAGGGATTAGAGTTTTTCGCAGAGATGTACTTCTTTGCGTTTACCCCTTCTTCTCTTGTACTCTGCCTTTTATATTGTTGATTAGAATTACTGAACGTTGAAGAGTGCGACGCAACGGAAGCTTAATAAATATTCGTCCGCCGGGTACACAAAAATCAATGTTCAAATTGAGGCCGCAATATAGTTTGGGATAGAAAGGAAATACTTAAGGAAACGTTGCAACTTATGAACCTGCATTTAGTTGTTCCTGCATACGACGGACCCGGTCTGCAAGCTTTTCCGATGTAAGGCTTTCCCGCATACTATCTACTTTAATAGGGAAGCTAAAAGGCGTAAAACGCTCCGGGTAAGTAAGCACAATTTTAGAAGCCTGCACGCGGTTGAGCATATCACGCAGCCGCACTTCTTCCATCTGCACATCAAACACTTCCTGGTAGGCCTGGCGAATTAAAACATTGTTTGGGTCATATTCATTAAACACGTTGAAAAGCAGGCCGGCTGAGGCTTGCAGGTGACGGGCTTTTTTCTGCTCACCGGGAAAGCCCTGGAAAATTAATCCACCAATAACCGCTATATCGCGGAATTTTCGTTTGGCCATTTCGGTGGAATTAACGCTGTGCTGAATGTCTTGAATTAAATTTTCGGCGGTGAAAAGTTCATACACATTACTGTCATCAACGGGTATTGGTTGATCGCTTAAAAGCTCAAAGCCGTAATCGTTCATGGCGATAGAAAAGGTAATTGGTAACAATTTACCGATGCGATAAGCTAACAGCGCTGCCATAGCTTCATGCACTAAACGACCTTCAAACGGATATACAAAAAGGTGGAAGCCATCGCGGGTTTCTATTTGCTCTATCAACAATTCATTGGCGCCCGGTACATGGGAAAGTTGGCTTTGTAAGCTAAATAAAGGCTGCAAAACTTGCAACTCAATTGGCAGCCTTTCTACTGCCAACTGCCTACTGCCCATTGCCAACTCTTT
This sequence comes from Flavisolibacter sp., assembly GCA_028288675.1. Classification (GTDB taxonomy): domain Bacteria; phylum Bacteroidota; class Bacteroidia; order Chitinophagales; family Chitinophagaceae; genus Flavisolibacter. The sequence goes on from JAQBNG010000203.1 coordinate 1,125, forward strand.
ACCTTTCTTTGCCAATTGCTCATTGCCTATTGCCGATTGACTCACCATCTGTCGCAATACTTTTCCAAGGCTTGCAGATAGTGGCAATCGTCCGCCCATCCAGCTTGGAATGATTGATTTTTTTTTGGTTGATTTTTTTACAAGCACCGTCATGTCTTTAATAACAATTAACTCTAATTGCCGTCCGGCTAATGTGAAGGCATCACCAGGCTCTAATCGGGAGATAAAGCCTTCCTCGATCACACCTATATAACCGCCGCTCATGAACTTCACTTTCATCATGTTATCGCTTACAATGGTCCCAATGTGCATACGGTGCCGCATAGCGATGCGCCGGCTATTTATTTTATAAAGACCATTGTTAACTTCCACTTTTTTGTATTCATCATATTGCTGCAAGGCATTGCCACCTGATGTGATGAAGTATAAGAGCTCGTTCCATTCATCTTTTGTAAGCTCACTATAACAAAAAGTTCGTTTTACTTCTTCAAAGATTTGGTCGGGGTAAAAGCCATCGCCGCAGGCAAGCGTTCCTAAGTATTGTACCAGCACATCGTAGCAAAGTATCAGCGGTGGCCGGCTTTCAATAAAGTTTTTGCCAACCGCCTCTTTTAGTGCAGCAGCTTCAATAAGCTCCAATGAATGGGTTGGTAAGAAATAGATTTTGCTGGTGGCATCGGGGCTATGGCCGCTTCGTCCGGCACGTTGTAAAAAACGGGCAACACCTTTTGGTGAGCCTACTTGTATCACGGTTTCTACCGGTCTAAAATCTACACCAAGATCAAGGCTTGCCGTACATACAACGGCTTTTAATTTACCATCGTGCAAGGCATCTTCTACCCAGGTGCGCAACTCTCTTTCTATACTTCCATGATGAAGTGCAATAGCACCGGCAAGGTGTGGCGCAATGGTAAGCAGTGTTTGATACCAGAGTTCGCTCATGCCACGGGTATTGATAAAAATTAACGTGGTGCGACTGGCTTCAATAATGGGTAAAACTTTTTCGGCAAGCCTGATACCAAGATGACCTGCCCATGGATATTTTTCTATTTCATCGGGGAGGATAGATTCGATTTCGAGTTTTTTATGAAGTGCGGCTTTGATAACCTCACCCCCCAACCCCCTCTCCAGCGAAGCTGAGAGAGGGGGGGCGCTTGCGCCAGCATGAGACGCATTATTTGATTCTATTTCCACCTGTTGTGCGGACAGAGAAAACAGCGGCGCAAGCAATACATTCTTTGCTTCTTCTAAGTTGCCGATAGTTGCAGAAATCCCCCAAATGCACGGCCCGTTTCGTGAGGCAACATCTCCCCTCTCAGGCTTCGCTGGAGAGGGGTTGGATGTGAGGTGACTCATTGCTAACTCCACTTGTACTCCCCTCTTACTTCCTATCAACTCATGCCACTCATCAACCGCAATAATTTTAAGTGATTTAAAAACATTCCCATTATCCTTTTGCGCTAATAACAAGTGCATGCTTTCAGGAGTAATAATCAACACTTCGGGCATTAACCGTTTTTGCTTTGCCCGGTCGCTCATGGATGTATCGCCGTTACGGATACCGACCTGCCATTTCATGCCGAGCTCAAAAATGACTTCTTCCATTGCACGTCCTATATCTTTAGCGAGGGCACGTAAAGGAGTTACCCAAATGAGTTGTAAACCGTTTTTTGTTTTGGTTTGATATTGAGCGGGATGATGGTTAATGAATTCAATAACGCTTCCTAAAAAAACAGAGTAGGTTTTACCGGTGCCGGTGGGTGCATTTACCAAACCGCTTTGGCCGTTGATGATTTGTTGCCAGGCTTCTTCCTGGTAGGTGAATGGTTTGTAACCTTTTGCAGTGAGCCATTTTTTAATGATCTTATAGCCTGGGGTATTATGTAGTTTCAAATTGTAGCAACATTTTTAATTAGGTTACGACCGCGTTAGGGATAGAAACGTAAATCCTTTTTATTGGCCTACTGTAAGAAATAATTATACCCGGAATGACCGCCAATAAAAAGATTGAAGTGGATAGCCCGGCGCCGCATCGGCGCAACGCCCATCGTTTTTTTTGGCTTCAATCAGGATGACAGCCACGTACAAATGCATCACAACAAATTTCTTATAAAGTCTTCAGGTATTCAATTACAGCTTTGCGTTCCTTCTCTGTAAACCGGTCGCCAAAGTAATGTCCATAATTTCCGTAACCCGGCAATGTTGTATTATAAATTGTAACGCTATCGCCCTTCTTTTCAACAGTAAATTTCCAACCCGGATTGTCATAATTGTATTGCGGCTTGTCGAAATTACGGCTCCAGAATTTTGGACGAATTTTACTATTTAATAGGGCTTCCAGCGTAGGCACAGAGCCATTATGCAGGTACGGCGCACTTGCCCAAATCCCATCAAGCGGGGGCGCAATGTAGCCTTGGAACGGCACCAACTGCGCAGCATGTGCTCCTTGTGTAAACCAGCTTTTATTAAACCAGTCAATAAACTGCGGATCAGAATAATTGGCTTTATACAAAGCAGAATCTGTTTGGATAACCGATGCAGGGATCAGGTAATTCGGATAGGAACCCTTATCGCCATAAGTACCATGACAGTCGGAGCAATTTGCCTCAAACAACACCCTGCCTTTTGCCACCAAAGACTGATCAACAGGCTTTGGATACGGCGGTGGATTTAATGAATAGATGTAGGCCAATACATCAGGCATGTGTTCATCTACCTGTCGTGATTCGGACGTGTCGTTTACAGTTAAAAGATTTGAAGCCATAAGGAAGCGGCCGAAATCGCCGCGGCCAAAGCCATTGTAAAACATCGCATTTTTCTTTTTTAATAACCACCATGGCGGCGTATCGGTAGGCACTAATTCTTCAGGAATTTTTAGTGTGGCTTCATTACTCCATGTAAGCGTACCGGGTGCCCTGTGCGCCACTAACAGGTAAGCTAAACGGTCGGCTACATTTACGCCTTTTACCGGTGCATATAACTGTTCGGTGATGGCTTTGCTTGCACGAAGAAATTCAAATGAGGCTTCGTATTGTTTGGGTGAGTTTAATTTTAATAATTTTTCAAGCAGCTCAATATTGGCAAGGTTGAATTTTTTGCTTTTAGTAAAATCAACCAATGAATTACCCATGCCGACGACTAGCTTATCATCAAAAACCTGTGCATGACAATTCAAACAATTAGGTGCTACTACCACTTCTCCATTAGCAGCTTTTACGGCAGTAAATTCATGGGAAATAGGCCTGTTGATGCCGACTCTATTGAGATAATTATTTTTATCGGCACCAGCACCAAATAAATAAACCTGGTAAGGAATACCGCTTTTTATATAATCGCCATTAATAAGATAATCGTAGCCTTTTGCTGCATCACCGCCTGTGCGTTGCGGGCTGGGCGGGATGGGTACCGGGTCTTCATTGTTGTGTTGTAATAACACAGGTCTTGCCACAAAGATGAGTAAGCAGAGAAAACTTACCATTGAAAATTTTCGCATCTTTTGCTTTTAATAAAGGTAGGTGCAGAAGAGCAATACCAAGTGCGGGCAAAAGCTATTTCTCGTTTAAAAAACGGCTAATTTTTTCGGCAAATAACGACAAGTCACTTACACAGGTATCGTAGATAATTTGATAGTCCAACCTTTCGTAGTGATGCGAGACAAAGTCGCGGAACCGGATAATATCGTCAATATTATATCCTAATGCTGCAGCAAAAAAGCCCGGATAAACCGTTTCTATTTGCTTTACATTTTCACCAATTACCTGTAAACGCAGTGTAATGGCATCAAGGTATAAACGCCCTTGGCGTAAATGAATAAAATCATTTGCCGAATGAATATTCTGCATGTAATCATTGATAGCAGCTAATGATTCTGCGATCAACTCACAACGCTCCCGTTTCACATCAGGCATAAATGATTTCTGTTTCTATGTGGTGGAGAAATTTTTCCCGCAGATGATCCCCTTTTCTTACTAAATCAACTTTCTTTCGAAAGCGATTTTCAAGAAAGGCCCATAAGCCAAAATAATTTTTTGAAAGTGGCGCTGACAATTCAACCAAAAAATCCAAATCGCTTTCCGGTGTATTTCTGCCAACTGCATAAGAACCAAATAAACCAATTGATTGAACACCATAGCGTTTTTTCAATTCGGGCAAGTCGGAACGAAGAACATTAATTATTTCATCTTTATGCATATTCAAATCTAAGCTATCCTTTTATTTCCCATATACCTCCAGCATCTTCTTTAAATCTTCCAGCGTATTTATTTCATCTGCTTTTTTATCGTGGCGCCAGCGGCTCATTCGTGGAAATCTTAATGCTACACCGCTTTTATGGCGGTTGCTTGCTGCAATTCCTTCAAAGGCAATTTCAAAAACCAGCTCCGGTTTTACAGTACGCACCGGGCCAAACTTTTCCAGCGAGTTTCGTTTTACAAAGGCATCTACTTGCACAAACTCTTTATCGGTTAAACCGGAATACGCTTTTGTAAATGGAACCAATTTATCGCCATCGCGAACAGCAAATGTATAGTCGGTATAAAGGTTACTTCTTCGCCCGGCACCTTTCTGTGCATAGATCATTACGGCATCAATCACCAGCGGTTCAATTTTCCATTTCCACCAGTCGCCGCGTCTTCGCCCTGTTCCATAAATTGATGATTTGCGTTTGATCATAAAACCTTCTGCACCGGCTTCCCTTGACGTATCACGCATCGTTGCCAGGTCTTCCCACGAGGCAGCTTCTACAATATCGGAAAGCAGCAATGTTGGATGATTTATAGACCGTACAACTTCTTCCAGCTTTGCCCGCCGCGTCGTTAACGGTTTGCTTCGCCAGTCTTCACTTTGGTACTCCAATAAATCATAAGCGAAAAAAGCAATCGGCGCTTCCTGCAATTGTTTTTTTGTAACGTTCTTTCTCCCAATGCGTGTTTGCAATAAAGCAAATGGAAGCGGCACGCCATCTATCGCCGGAATAATCTCTCCATCCAGTACAATGCCATCGGGCAAAACATTTAATAGTGAATGATATTCAGGAAACTTTTCTGTCATTAATCCTTCCCCACGACTCCATACAAAGAGTTCGTTATTGCGTTTTATCATCTGTCCGCGAATGCCATCCCACTTCCATTCTACCTGCCATTCGTTTACATCACCTAGTTCAGAAATATCGCCTTCAATGCCATATGCTAAATAAAAAGGATAGGGTTTTGAATAGTCAGTTGTTATATCATGCTCACTCAATAACTCACTGAATAAAATGGTTGATGGGTCCCACTGTCCGCTGATGCGATGCGCAATAACAGAAGGCTCAATTTTTAATACTTTCGCCAGCGAATTTACCATCACACTTTGCGAAACACCAATGCGAAAGCCACCGGTAATAAGTTTATTAAATACAAATTGCTCGCTTCGGCTCATGCCCCGCCACGATTCTACAATGAAACCTTTTTTAGTTTCATCGCTGCTTTTTTCAAGGGCCTTTAATTGTTCAATATAATAATGCAGTGTCTCAGATTGCGATTGTTCGATCTTACTTTCCGGTAGCAGTAATGCAATCGTTTCAGCAAGGTCACCAACGGTATGATAGCTTTCTTCAAATAACCAAAAAGGCAGCCCGGCCAACTCAACTGCATACGAGGCGAGTTGTGTTGTATTTACCGAACGCTTCGGCCTTCGTCCACTGAATAAAGCAATCACCCATACCTTATCTTTTTCATCTGCATCCGATGAGAAATAATTGATAAGTGCTTCTTGCTTTGCCGTTGTTTTTGTACTGCTCCCAATGAGGATTACCAGTTCAGCAAAAAGTGACATACCACCCCCATCTCTACCGAGAGGCTGAGGGGTTTCCGAGATGCTGTTATTGGACATTTCGTTATCTATCATACATCAATTTCTCTTTCATTCTCTCCTTTGTCTAATACAGTTTTTTCTTTTGTACTTAGCTGTATTGCTACTATCATCGTCTGTTGTGTCACTCCCTTTTACGCTTTGTAATTCTATTTAGCATTACACAACCACACTTCAAAAATTTAACCTACTTGCTATCATAAAACCTCTCCCTTGTCATCCCGAGGCACGAGGGATCTATGGATTGTGCTTTAATAAATGCTGCCATCGGTTTTATTTTTCACAGTGGTCGTTTACATAACAGTTCAAAGATCCCCCGTGCCTCGGGATGCCAGGCAGGAAGCTGAGTAATAGCAATTCCGTTGATGATCAGCCACAGGCGAACCCACCCATCGTTTTATAACAGCACAAAAGCCGGTCAATAAATCCTAACTGTATTGTATCTTATTACTCTATCGGCACCTTTTCTATCTCTCCTTCCAATGTTGCAGGTGGTTGTTCTTCCTCGTCATTTCCATACTCCGTATGCACTTCCTTTCCCTCGATTCCCTGCTCCGTTAAGTACCTGCTGAACACCGATTGAAAACCATGCGTGGCATAAACACAGCTTGCTTCTGTAGCTTCACAAGCCTTCAATAATCCATCCCAGTCGGCATGATCGCTTAGTGCAAAACCGGCATCGGCGTTGCGTCTCCTACTATTCCCACGCACCTGCATCCAGCCGCTGCATACCCCTGTTTCATACGGACCAAACTTTCGTATCCACGATGTGCCTTCAGCGCTTGATGGTGCAATAACCACAGCACCTTTCAACTTTTCTTTTGGGGTTTCCGGGGTTACTCTTTCCACTGCGGGAAGCTTCCATCCTGCATTTACAAGCGCCATGTGTATATTATAAACCGCGCCATGAACAAGTATGGTATCGGTACATTCTGATAAGGGCTGTAAGATGCGTTGCGCCTTTCCTAAACTGTATGCAATGAGTACAGAGCTTTTACCAACGGCTTGATTTTTACGTATCCATGTTTTTATATCATTGTAAATTGCTGCCTGGGGTTTCCATTTATAAATAGGTAAACCAAAAGTGCTTTCAGTAATAAAGTTGTGGCATTTGACTGGTTCAAATTCACCACTGATGCCGTCGTTCTCTACTTTATAATCGCCGCTAAAAACCCACACTTCACCCTTGTGTTCTAGCCGCACTTGTGATGAACCAATGATATGCCC
>JAQBNG010000071.1 GCA_028288675.1 Flavisolibacter sp.
TGGAGTGAATTTTTTTTATGGGTATCTACAGTTAATTTACTTATGAAAAGTTCTTTACTATTTGTTCACTATTTTGGCCTTCAATTAATAAAGCTAATACCTCTCTTTCGCGGCGGGTGAGCGAGATGCTAAGGGAACAAAAACCTGTTTTGCATTCACATCCATCTAGAAACGCTCCCCGTTTTACCCAATGAAGGATAAAACCGGAATCCCCTTTTGCTTCAGGTGAAAAATATTGGTATGGGTGATTGGATGGTTTTTTATCAAATAATACCAACCATCTTTGCATAAGTAACCAAAGCAGTTGTATCAATACAATTGGTTTTTTTAAGTAGATTTCGCCTATGGGAACTAACTGTATGCTCACTTAAAAATAATTGCTTTGCAATTTTTTTTGTTGAATATCCTTTGGAGAGCAGGTTTAATATTTCATTTTCTCTTTTACTAAGGCAACCTAAACTGGTTATAGTTTGTTCCGTACTATCGAAATTGTAAATGGTAAAAATATTCTCAGGATTTTTAATTATAAGGTTTGCATTATTTTCTTTCTTAAGATGATCTATAACAGAAATCAGGTGTAGCGTTCTAATTATGCCCCCTTGTTCATCCATATCTAATACAATACCTTTTTGCAGCACCCTGGCATACTCTTTTTCATGTATAAGGTAGAGAAAATCTTTAGTGAAAGAAACCTTTTTTCTTTGGTCTACCGGGGTGCTATGTAAATACTCAAATACAATGCGGTGTGATCCCTGGAAAGCAAAGTCCACATAATCAGGATGCAAATATTTAAATGTAAAATTAAAACCTTCTTTCTGGTGCATTTCGGCAGAATATCCTGAGAGCTTTGCCATTTCCTCGTTTACATATTCCCATGTTGCATTTGCATGATTAAATATGATAAATGCGGAACCTTTTAATAATTGCTCTGCAGAACCATTAAATAATGGTTGCTCCGCAAATAAGGATGAGTATCGTCTGAAATCAGAACTAGTCTGTTCTTGCCAAAATTCAAAAATACTATCCCTGCCTTCTGTTATTTTTATTTGTCTTGCCATATGTTATTTACAAATTGGGTTAGCAAATTATTGTACAACGTAGCATTTTCAAGGCAAGGTAAATGAGAAGCGTGTGGTACTAAGTGTATTTTATTTTGCCATAAACTTTTAAAGGCTACACTTTTATAATATTCGTGGTTTATGATCATATCTTTTTCACCATGTAATATTGCTATTGGTATTGTACTGTTTCCGGCTATAGATTTCTCATCCATCATTTCATTATTCAACAAACTTTGAAAGATAATTGATCGAAATTGACCATCTGCCTCCCTTACCATTTCTTTATAAAAAGAAAGATAATCAGGATCGGAAATACAGGCATTACACAGCATATTTAGTTCTTCATCTGAAATTTTCTCTTTAAACAAACAAGCTGTGGCAGGGTTGGGTAAAAAAGCATTTGCAAAATCAGCGGAGGAACTGAGCGGTGGCGTTCCATCAATAAACAAACCTTTAATATTTTTAGGATACAGATGTGCCATCTCTAAAGCTAAATGTCCGCCAAAAGAGGACCCTGCTAAAACAACAGGTTTATTTATTTGCTCAATAAGTTTACCGGCATAATCCCTTAAATAGGGGAGATTGTAAACCGCCTTTGGTTCTTTTGCCTGTGAAGACTTTCCATGTCCGGGCAGATCAATAGCCAACAGATGAAAATTATCTTTTAAAGAAGAGTTGAATTGATTTTTAAAAATTAACGCATTTTCGGAGTTGCCATGCAAAAATAAAATATACAAATCCGTTTCAAGCCCGGTTTCGTAGACTGCTATCTTAAAATCGTCATTTTCGATGAAATGGGTGTGTTTCATGGGTAGCGTGGTTTAAAATTACCTAAACTAGGTATTGTTGTATGAATATCGGTAAGATACTTTGCGTTACATAAATATGTCTGACATACAAAATTTGATTACCTACAAAAACCTTACAACGAGATCGCTAAAAGAGATAATAATTGCTATATGGAAATATACCTGTTTATAAGTAGACATTATGAATAATAAAGGGGGATAGTTTTGGCTATCGCTAATTCTAATTTCTGTTAGCAGATTTAATTGGCATTTAAGGTTGAACGTTGAGAAATCAGAAAAATACGGTATTGATTGTATGTTTTTATAGAGCAGCTCTGCTATATGCACGAAACCGATGGTTGCAGACGCATTGAAGTCGCTTTACAAGTAAATTTTAGCGGTACAGGCCCTAACAATAAGAAAAACAAAGATTATGAAACCCTTATTTCTCCTCTTCAGCTTGCTGTTGGTGCAAATTTCTGCTTCTGTTTCAGCAAGTTCGCCTCTATTAAAACAACAAACCCAATACATCTACCTGGCCGCATGGAGCGCCAGCGATAATGAATATTTTATTTCGGGAATAAATAGTGTAACCGAAGGAAGTGCTGCAGAACTTAAAAAGCAATTTTTAGAAAAAATAAATAATGGCGGCTATGGTCAATCACTATTGCCCCGCGATATTATTGAAACACAAAAAGAAAATAAATTGGAACTGGAAAAAACAAGGTTATATGAGATACAAAAAAGAATGGACGGTAAAAAAAGGGTGATTGTTATACAACTACAAAATTCTGCGGCTCGCAATAGCACTTCAACAAACCAATCAGTACGTTTAAAGAATGATGAGGGAGAGGAATTTGATTACACAGGCGGATTAAAAAATAATTTGCCTGATGGGAAAGGAACATTAAAATACGTTGTAAGTGGCGAAATATGTGAGGGTTATTTTTTAAAGGGAAAGGTAACAGGTACTGGCATCTACCGTTTTAAAAGCGGAAGCAGGTATGAAGGGGAATTTAGTGAAGGCGTTATGAACGGAAAAGGCACTTATTACTTTGCCAATGGGAAAAAGTATGTGGGCGATTTTGTAAATGGTGCAATGGAAGGCTATGGCAAATTTTATGATAACACAGGAAATATCATAACCGAAGGGCGTTATAAAAACAATGCATTTATAGAATAATAAAAACGCACTTATTTAGACTAAAGAACCAATGAAAAGACTACTACTATCATTCTTATTTATTGCTGGTGCATTTTTTACGAGGCAGATTATCTTTTTAAAAAACTTACTAATAAAAAAAACTACAATGAAATTAATAAAGGTGTTGATGCCAATTTTGATAATATGCGCATTTATTCAAACCTCCGTAGCACAAACAACAGAAACAGATGATCGTATAGTTGATGTAGCTGTCAAGATAATAGATAAATTAAATGCCGTTGTAAAGAGCAAAAGCTCAAGCCGTGATGGTAAATCATTATCCTATTGGAGCTATGTACAAGGGATTGAAAAAAATGATGCGCTCTACGAATTTACTTTTTTAAGCGATAATAAGGGTGGGGTAAACCCGATGGATCACAGGTATAGGATTGACTTAAGTAAAATTCTCACCGTTACAATGGGCAAAACCCGTAACGGAGATGACGGCTTCTTTTTCTATTCGAAGGCCGGACAACAAGCAATACAAGAATATGTAAAAAACCATGACTGGACGGTAGGAGATTATAAATACAGAAGCGATAAATGGGTGGATAAGGCAACTATTTTCTTGCCGCAGGATCAAGAATTATTAGAATTTTTTAATGAGTATATTAAATTAATACAGGAGGATAAAAAAATCCATCCAAATAACTATGGTATTCTCAATGAACCGGAGTTTTATGATAACAGCGCATCCGGACAGCCATTAACACCAGAAGCCCGGGCCACCTTAGATGCGTTCGATGCCATTAGTGTACTATTTGGAAACTTTTGGGAAATATCAGGAACGGCTTCTTTTACCAATCCCGTTACATATGAAAGCGGGAATTATAATTATGACCCAACAAAAGCCTATGAATTAAATGATGCCAGATTTGTATTTGTGTACGGCGAAAAAAAATTCACCTTAAACCTGGGAGTGGGCTATAGTTGGATGAGCTTGCCATCATATCAAAAACTTAACAGTTCAGGAACACAAATAGATTATACAGATTTTGGGACAGTTCAATTCTTTTCACCGTCAATAGGGTTTACGTATAAGTTTATGTCTAAAGAAAACAAATCGGATTATTATAGAAATGTCGAGTTTCCACTTACTGTTAGTTTTGCGCCTTTATTCAGCGCCAAAACCAAAGAAGTTACAGTCAAAAATGAGGCTTATGATACTGAGTTTCAAAAGTATTTTGACGGTTTGACTTACAATATAAATGGTAGCATAGGTGCAAATATGTATTTAGGCAAAGGATTTGGAATAGGCGTTTCAGCAGGCGGAACTTATGTTAATATTAAAGCAAGTAAGGAAACACTAACTGAAACAATAGCTAATTCGCAAAAAAAATTCACTATAAAAATGGATGATCTTACACCAATAATACCAAGGGCTGAGGTAAAACTAATATTTAGACTTTAACCACCTCCGCAAACTTTGCGGCGCACCTGACCCTATAAAATTTTAAAAACAAAAACAATGAAAAAGCTGCTTATTATTTTATGCCTCTTTGTTTCTATTGCTAACTATGCACAGGCGCAAACCAAAGAAGAAACCATTACCTGGTTACAACAAAAACTACAGAAGTATTCAACGGGTGGAAGCATGGAAAATATAGTCGTAAAAGTTTCAGAATGTTCCATAACTTTTTCGTATACGTATTTGCGTGCGCAAAACATCGAGGAAATGAAATATTAGAACCAATATCATATATTTCCCATTGACGGTTTAATATTCAAGGAGGGCACTCGTGGCGCTATAAAAGTTATTCTAATGGCATTAAAAGGAGATGTAAAAAGGATACGTGTCAAATATCACAATGAACCTGAATCCTTGGAGAATTTATCCCAACTGCATATTATTAGGTGCGAAGAAAAATTAGCGGAACGCCTTAATAAAGCAGTAACCCACCTCGCAATCTTTTGCCCAAAAACAAAAGAAACTTTTTAGCCAGCACGCCTCAGCAAATCCTTAAAAAATACAACCAAAACAAATGAAAAAAGCAGCACTTGTTATTTTGTCCTTTTTGTTCTTATCCGGATATGCAATTGCGCAGCTAAAGCCTGCATTCACTGGCAAAGACATACAGTATTCCTTCGACCGGTCCGATGCATTAGCCGTTAAAAAGGATCTCTCCGTTTATTATGTGTATTGCTACGCTGGTACTAAAAGCGGGTGGAATGCCAAAACCAAGGAGTATTACCCGGTTCAGGATAAAATTGTTTACTCCAAAATATTCCGCTTGACCAATGTGCCGGTACCACAGATCTACAGACCTGGGGAAACAGGCAATGTAGCCAATGAATTAGCGAAGTTGTTTTTGAAACATTTGATAGCGACAGCGGGCTTTAACGAAGAAATTAACTATGCCACCTGGATTGGAGATTATGACCTGGCTTTTGTAGAGAAAAAGATAGAAGAGACAATGACTGGATACAAAAAAGACAATGCCAAACTAAAGTTTGTTTACAACAACAAGTTCAGTTTCGATTACAGTGATACCTATTACAAAACTGCTTACAAGGCAGATTAAGTCGGTCTTTATAATTTTTAATAAATAAAACCAAAAACATGAAAAAAACAGTTCTATTTGCCGCCCTATTCATTTCACTAATTAGCTTCTCCTCCTTTAGTTTACGGGAGCAGGGATATTCCACAAACGAGAAGGTATCACAGTTAGGGAAGTATATGTATTTCAGAGCCTATTCCTTTTCTGATAAGACCTATTATTTCTCTGATGTTTTTTGGATAGATGGAACTACCTCCACAGAATATTCTGATAAGCTGGCACAACGGAAAACCAGGTTTAAAAAATTGATGAAAAGTGAGTATGGTACAGATTACTCTGGTTTAATTTCGGAGTATACCGCTAGCGATGAAGACAGTTTGATCAGTGACCGCAAAACAAGGGTAAAACAAGCGGGTGAGAATGTGAAATACATTGACCTATAAACCCTTTCAATTAAAAAACCAAATATGAGATTTCTGAAACTATTCTGCGGCATTACTTTGCTTAGCATACTACTTACCAGTTTTACTGTTGGCAATAAGTCCAGCTCAGACGAAGAACCCATGTACTATGTATCCGTAGCATGGGAAACAACAGCTTTTGTACAGGGCGATCCTGTGATTTCAAACGTAGCCTATGCAGATTGTAAATACCATTCCACCAATATGGTAGCTAACCAGCTTACCACTTACTACAATGCTTATTACAAGTCTTCCCGTAAGACATCAGGCATTAACCGGATCGTATCTTGGCATTTTGATACAAAAGATAAGGCAGAGAAAAAACGGCGGGACCTTATAGCAAGCTATAACCAGAAATGGGAGCCGCTGTTGGTAGAAAAATTCTCGGTGCTGTGTGATTAGTAATTAAAATATTGAAACATGAAAAAACTAATACTAACTGCCTCAATAATAATTTCAATGATATGTACGGCGAAGGCGCAATTAACTTCAAATCCGGATGGTGTGAAAGAAGAAGTTTTCAATCAGGTTTCTGAATTATCCAGTCATCAAGGGGTGATAGTTACTTCGATCAAACTGGCAAAGGATTATTATATGAATTCCACTGATCCTGCTGCAGGCAATACATTTCAACAAAGAAGAGCCAATCTCTTGAAAGAAGTAAAGACCATGTTTTCTGAATTCAAAACAGCTCGTACGAGTGAATACCAAAAAGTATCTTACATTTTTACCGACCAGATTAAATGTAAAAAAAGTGGCAATGACGGGAACTTAAAGTTATGCTGGCATACTATGCCGATAAATGAAGGCTGCACAGTAATGAGCATTGTAAAAACAGAAAACGGGAATATGAAAAAGTGGGAACCTTCAGGAAATACATTTCGTTATGCAGCAGGCAAAACGAGTCCTGGCACCGCAACGGTTGATGTTCAAATCAAAGCGAACTATTCTTCTGAATATATAAAGAATGGACTTTTGGAGAATGATTTAAAAACAATCAGAGCCGCATTAGATGCACTTAATCTTCCAAGTGATTTATCACTATCGTAAACATCAAAAACAAAAGGGTTAATAAAAAAGAAACAATGAAAAAACTACTGCTATTTTTATTATTTACTGCAACTATTTTAGTTAGTCAAGCACAGAATAAAAAGCCAACAAAAGAAGAAACGATAAAATATTTAAACACACTAGCTCAAGGAAGTTTAGGCAAGTCTTGGTCAGCGGGAGAAGGAGCGATAAATTTCGTTCAAATAACGGATAAGTCAGTTACCATGCAAACAGTAAAGGGTTGTGTCCGCACATGGAACAATATTCCCTGGCACGAATATGATAGCAGCCACATGTATCAAAACAAAATGATAGTAAGCTTTAAACAATCGATGCTTACTAAATATGGTTGTCCCGATGTTGAAGCTAATAACAGCAAGCAACTAGCATTTGAATTCAACGATCCGGAAGATAGTTTTTATATATTTCTTGCATCCGATAAAATGGAAAACTTTAAAAAGGCCATCCACCGCCTTTCCGAAATAGCCAAAGAAGAAAACAAAGACCCATTCAAAAATTAAGCAACTATGAAACAATTGCTTTTGGTCTTTTTATTATGTATAGGAATTTCTTTTACCGCTAAATCACAAACACTGCCATTAAATAAACAGCAAACCCTTGATTACCTAAATAGAGAATACGCTAAAATCAATGTTAAGTACTTTAAGAAATTAATACTTGATAGTAAAGTTTTAATTTTTGAATACAAGGACGACAGGATAAGGCGCGTTAATTT
>JAQBNG010000206.1 GCA_028288675.1 Flavisolibacter sp.
TGCCGTCCAGGTCTTTTACTATGAAAAGCCCCGCATCATTTTTCCGGGCATTAGTGATCATTTTATTTACTAACTGTACACCGTATTTTTTGGTTTCCTGTAAAGAGATTTGTAAGAACTCCATCGGCAGTATGCCATCCCTGGTCAAATAATTATGCATTCCATGAGAGTACCGGTTGCGATAGGTTCCCGTATCAAAAAGCAAAACCTTTCTGCGACAACGGCCGAGCACCACAGCCGCATTCAGACCCGCTGGACCTCCACCTACAATTATACAATCCTGAATATCCATAATAGTCAATAAGCAATAATAATTAGCAACAGGCAAACATTTATTGCCTATTGCTAATTGCCAATTGTGTTTTAGGCTCCGGCCCTTCGATGGCTATCCACCATCTTGTCTTTCTGTTTACGTAAAATACCCTGCAACTTATTAATGCATTCATCTATTGACTGCTCAAACTCGCTGCTGCTTTCTTTTACAAAAAGGTCTGGACCGGGAACCTCCAGAAGTATTTCGCAATAATCATTTGGAGTTGCTCTATCGGGCCCTTGAAACAGGGTAACATTGGCTCTTACAATACGATCACCGGGGGTCAGCTTTTGCAATTTCTCATTAATATAAGCTTCTAAATTATCGCTGTGTTTAAATCCAAGCGATTGAACAATTACATCCATAGTTTGATTTTTTAATTCTTGAATGATTCAATTCTGCGATCAGTTTTCTTTACGCATCCGCAGAATGATTCTGCGTAAAATTAGTGAGCTTTTTATCGTTCAATGCCGAGTCGCCAATGCCTTCATTATTGGCGTTTTCTACATCAGGGACAGCGGCACCAGGTGTTGTCGCTTCCACATTATTATTTCTGAAATTAATGTTGCCGGTTTGTTTTGAAGGCTCTGTATTTCTTTCGTCACTGTAGGCCCCACCTCCGTCATTATTTTTTTCAGCCATATTTTAGTTTATGGAAGAACTGAAAAATTAGTGCCATAAGTTTATGCAGTTACTGTTTGTGCCGCTAAAGCAATTCTTTTTCTTACTCTTGGTAAAGGAACTACATACTCCTGGTGCTGTGCCGGACATTCTATTCTTATAAACCCTTTTAAGGATAAGCGGTCGGCAAAACTTTTTTGTACAGCATGTTCCCCATGCACTAAAAATATCCCCTTTACTTTTTCCGGAACCTGGTTGCCAATGAACTGTAAAAGGTCATCTGCATCGGCATGAGCGCTCATACCTTGCACTTGCCCTACTTCGGCCAAAACCTGGCAGGCATCGCTAAAAATTTCCACTTCTTTTGCGCCTGATAATAGCTGCCCACCTAACGATTTGCCTCCACAATAGCCAACCAGTAAAACCGCACAATTCTTATCGCCAATACAACTGTTTATATGATGCTGTACACGGCCTGCATCTGCAGTGCCGCTTGCAGAAATAATTACACAGGGTTCCTTGTAATCAACCAGCTTACGGCTATCCTCCACAGTATCTACATATTTTAATCCCGGGAAATCAAATGGGTCATCATCAATTGTGAGCACTTTTTGTAAACGGTCGTTAAATTCAGATGTATATTTTCTTATGGTTTGAGTTGCTTTAGAGCTTAAGGGACTATCTATAAAATATAAAATTTCAGGCAGCCGTTTTTCAAGGCTTAACTGGTTCAGCGCATAAAGCACCTCCTGTGTACGTCCTACGCTAAAAGCAGGTATAATAAGTTGTCCACCTTTTTGCACACAGATCTTATTTATCCAATGTTGTAAAGTTTCAATGGTAGTAAAACTTATATCGTGATGCTTGTCACCATAGGTAGATTCTAAAATAATATAGTCAGCCTGGGGGGCTTCAGCAGGAGGCCGAAGTAAAACGGAACGGTATCTGCCAACGTCGCCACTAAAAAGCAATGTTGTTTTCTTTTGTCCTTCTTTAACTCTTACGGTTATAGCTGCACTGCCTATTAAATGGCCGGTAGGTGTGAAGTAAGCTTCCACACCTACAAGGGGTTCAAACCACTGGTTGTATTCAGTTATTTCAAATTGCAAAAGGCATTGTGCTACATCATCCGGAGTATATAAAGGTTGGTAAAGCGGCTGATCCCTCTCTTGTCTTTTCTTATTGATGCTTTCTGTTTCGTAGGTCTGAATTTCAGCACTGTCATGCAGTAAAATTTCTGTAAGGTCTTTGGTTGCCGGCGTGCAAAATATTTTACCGGTAAAACCTTCTTTCACCAGTTTCGGAATTAACCCTGTATGGTCAATATGTGCATGGGAGAGAAGCAGTACGCTGATGGTCGAAGGGTCAAACCCGAAATCCTTATTCAGGTCTTCCGTTTCGGCGCCCATTCCTTGAAACATGCCGCAGTCTAACAAAATTTTTCTTCCGTCCTTTAAAGTGATGATATGCTTTGAGCCGGTTACAGTACGGGCAGCTCCATGAAACGATAAATTCATGTTTTGGATAGAACGAATTTCATACCTGATGATTTGCTATTTAAATACATACCCGGAAGCTTTGAAATGAGAAGCAGTTTCTACAAAAAGGTTTGAGGAAACCTAAGAATTCCTTCCTGATGATCTGTAATAAAAATCCTCCGGCTTTGGGCTGGAGGATTAAAGTTTTAAAAAAAGAATTAGTACATCGTACCACCGCCTCCGCTATCTTCCGAAGAACCGCTATTACCTGAATCCTGCTCATTACCCATCTCTCTTGTTCTGTAATTATTCCAACTGCCTCCCAGTGGAGGATTTTGATCTTGCTCGTTGCTGGCATTCTGCTGTTCGCCCTGGCCGCTTTGCTGGCTGCCCGTATTGCTTTGTTCATTACCGGTTGATTGGGACTGCTGATCGCGATTTTTGTCATCCATAAAAAAGAATTTAATGATGAATAATAGTTGCCGGTAGTCTTGCAAAAATTATGCAAGGATAGCATAGTTACATTCCATCAGTTCATCAATAAAATTGAGGATATGAGATATTGTAAAACACGAAGGCATTTTTGTCGCCAATCACAATCCGTAAAAAAAATCAGACATCAGCTTACACTTCTAAAAAAAATTCCTTGGAATTTCAGAACCATCGTTTACCAGATATTGAAATGCAGTGGGCAGTCTAGTGCGTTGGGCAAGTAACTCTTTCTAAAACCATTGCGGCCGCGTAATTTCTTCTGTATATTAAACCAGATTTGCAGTAACGTATCGCACAGGTTAAACAAGCAATAAGATTATTTTGCCTGGGAGACAGAGCCCGACAGTTCTTTTCTCTGTTTTACAACAACTTATTATCTTTCACTTCTATTACTTGCTTATGCGTGTTGTTCCCTTTATTGTTAGCACTGTTGTTACCGTTGCTCTTGTATTTGCGTTAAATAAACGCTGGGGCTCCATTCCCGAATTAGGAAAATTTCTCAGTCCGCAAACCGGATTTTGGCAGAACGCCGATGGCTCTTCCGAGAATATGGACGAAGCATTTTCTTTCAAGAATTTAAAAGGCGCTGTAAATGTTTACCTGGATGAAAGACTGGTGCCGCATGTTTTTGCAGAGCAGGAGGAAGATGCTTATTTCGTACAGGGATTCATTCATGCTAAATATCGCTTATGGCAAATGGATTTCCAGGCCAGGTATGCGGCAGGCCGCCTAAGCGAAATACTAAATGATTCAAAACTTCTTAACGTTGACCGCCTGCAGCGGCGTACGGGGATGGTGTTTGCCGCTGAAAATATGCTTGCTGAAATTGCGAAAGATCCTTTTAGCCAGCAAGTTTTGGATGCCTATACTACTGGAGTAAACGCTTATATCGGCACTCTCACCCAAAGTTCGATGCCTCTTGAATTTAAGCTGCTTGGCTATAAGCCTGAACCATGGAGTAATTTAAAGTCTGCCCTGTTTGTAAAATTAATGTCGGCAGATTTGGCTGGATTGGGTCTAGCAAGAGACCTTCCCTTCACCAACGAAAAATCAATATTTTCTTTAGAGGAAATGGCCCTGTTGTATCCCCAGGTTTCTGATTCATCGCAACCAATAATTCCAAAAGGGACGCTGTTTGATGTTCCCTTGCTAACAGCGGTTACACCTGCTACTGTTGATTCGCTTTATTATACCAATGATACAACCGTAAATCCGGTGCAGGTGCCTAAGATAACAGATATTAAAGGCAGTAATAACTGGGCGGTAAGCGGCAGCAAAACGGCCAGTGGCGCACCTATTCTTTGCAATGATCCGCACCTGAGGTTATCCCTTCCTTCCATATGGTTCGAGATGCAATTGCATACACCAACCATGAATGCTTATGGCGCCACCTTCCCAAGCATACCCGGGGTAGTAATTGGTTACAACGATGATGTAGCTTTTGGCGTTACCAATGCCGGCCGCGATGTGATAGATTATTACCGTATAAAATTTAAAGATGGCAGCCGTACAGAATATTGGTACAATAACACATGGCAGCAATGCAAGATGAGAGTAGAGCAAATAAAGAAACGGGATGGATCTGTGTTTACCGATTCAGTTGCTTATACTGTGTTTGGGCCGGTGTTATACGATAACACATTTAATAACGACGATAGCTCTATCAACAGCGCTTTGGCAATGCGGTGGACAGCCCATGATCCATCGAATGAGTTAGCCGTTTGGATAAAATTAGACCGCGCCAAAAACTACGCGGATTATGAAGACGCCATTTCGAACATGGCGACACCCGG
Source organism: Flavisolibacter sp. (assembly GCA_028288675.1). Taxonomy (GTDB): domain Bacteria; phylum Bacteroidota; class Bacteroidia; order Chitinophagales; family Chitinophagaceae; genus Flavisolibacter. Next base: position 4,698 of record JAQBNG010000206.1, read on the forward strand.
ACAAAACTTTGTATTTGCGGCAAAGAATGGCGACATCGCCATTCGGCAGCAAGGAAGGTTTCCACTGCGCTGGACCGGACAAGGTTTATATGTAATGCCTGGCGAAGACAGCTCCTATGCCTGGCAGGGATGGATACCGCAAAAAGAGAATCCACATATATTAAATCCTGCAGAAGGATTTATTCAAAGCGCCAATCAAAGAGCGGTTGATTCTACTTATCCTTATTTTATTCCTGGTGATTATTTTACGCCTCGTGGTATATCGGCCTATCAGCAATTGAGTGCTATGCAAAACATCACCGTTGATGATATGAAGCGTTTGCAAAATGATGTTTACAGCACATTGGCTGCTGATGCCGTGCCTTTTTTATTACAAAATATTGATGAGAATTATTTGAATGACAGCGAACTCACTTATTTGAATGAACTTAAAAAATGGGACTTCAATGTAACCGCTAATGCAAAAGCGCCAACTATTTACCAGGCCTGGTTTGATAGTTTGGAAAAACAAATATGGACAGATGAATTTGCACAAAGCAATAGATCATTTGAATATCCTGATGAACAAACATTGTTTGAAGCAATAAAGAGGGATTCGCTTTTTCGTTTTATAGATAATGTAAATACGCCTGGATTAGAAACGCTCAATCAGCAGATCACGACCTCTTTCAAATTAGCGGCTGGCGGCTTAGCCAAAGAAGAACCGACAAATGGTTTGATATGGTGGAAGCACAAAGGGAGTTTTATTTTACATTCTTTGCGCGAATCATTAATGCCGTTTGCAAGAACAGGTTTACAAACCGGGGGGTGGGGTACGGTATTGATGGCACACTCGAAAACCCATGGCCCAAGCTGGCGTATGATTGTACAACTGACCGGCGAAACCGAAGCCTGGGGTATTTATCCGGCGGGACAAAGCGGCAATCCCGGAAGTAAGTTTTACGACAATTTTATTGATGATTGGGTGGCAGGGAAATATTATCGTCTGTGGATGATGAAGGAATCGGAAAAGGGCGACAAGCGTATCATTGGTACCATCAACTTCACAACTTCATAATTTTTTAATGAGATTTTTATTAGCCACTTTCCTTACTGCAACCCTAAGTTTGATTGCCGGAATTTATACTCCCTGGTGGAGCATTGCCATTATTTCTTTCCTGGTAGCATTGCTTATTAAACAACGGTTCGGCATTGCTTTTCTTTCAGGTTTTGTGGGTATATTTTTATTATGGGGCGGGCTTTCTTTTTGGATAGATGCTGCAAACAAACAAGTATTGTCGCATAAAATTGCTCTCATATTTCCATTAAGCGGGTCATCAATCTTATTGATTTTAGTAACGGCAGTAGTTGGTGCCCTGGTAGGAGGTTTTGCGGCCATGAGTGGAAGTTCGTTACGGCGGGCTGAAAGACAGGGACAGGTTCCTGTTAAATAACTTTCAATTTTATGTCATTTCATATTACCCATTTTATTGCGGGCTACATTCGTTTCATACCACTGCATTATGAAACAATTTTTACTTCTCCTCCTCTCAACATCTTGTTTTCTTTCTTCAATTGCTACTACTATTACAGGAACTATCACAGATGAAAATGGGGCGCCGCTCCAGTTTGCATCTATTTCTGTTAAGGGTACAACCAAAGGCGCTATCGCTAATAGCCAGGGAAAATATTCTATCTCAATTGGCGAGGGTGGTTACACTTTGGTTTGTCAGCATATAGGTTATAAAACAGAAGAGAAAATAATTCGTGTCACTGCAGAAAATGTACTTGCTGATTTCAAATTATCGCTACAGGATTTAAAGATGGAAGAAGTAGTGATAAAAAGAGGGGAGGACCCGGCATTGGAAATTATGCGCCAGGCCATTAAAAAGCGGGATTTTTATAACAAGCAAACCGATTCCTTTACCGTAGATGTTTATATAAAAGGGTTGATCCGGTCAAGAGCCATACCCAATAGAGTGCTTGGACAAAAAGTTGATAAATCTGACTTTGAAAAACAGGGAATTGATTCTGCCGGGAAAGGCATTTTATTTCTTTCTGAATCTATTACTAAGGTAGCTTACAAGCATCCGGATAAAATAAAGCTGGAAGTTATTTCATCAAGAACAAGCGGCGGTGGCTTTGGTTTGAACTTTCCATTTTTTGTAAACTTTTATACCAATAATGTAACCTTGTTTAGCGGCAATGTTAACCCTCGCGGTTTTATATCGCCGGTGGCAGATGCTGCTTTCCATTACTATAAATTCAAGTTTGAAGGCTCCTTTTTTGAAGGCGGCAAAATGATTGACCGCATAAGGGTTACGCCACGCCGTAAGAACGAACCGTTGTTTGATGGTTACATACAGATAGTGGACGAAGAGTGGCGCATTCATAGTTTGGCTTTAACCACTGTAAAAAGCCAGGGGCTTGATTTGCTTGATACCATCAGGGTTACACAAATTCATACAGAAGTAGAAAAAGATGTATATAAAACAGGCAACCAGGTGATGTATTTCACTGCAAGGTTTTTTGGGTTTGATGTAACAGGCGATTTTTTGAACGTTTATACCAATTATAATTTGAACCCCGGCTTCAAAAAAAAGTTCTTCGACCGCATTGTAATGAAATTTGATACAGCTTTTAATAAGCGTGACAGCAGTTATTGGAGCAGTCTTCGCCCGGTACCGTTGGAGCCGGATGAAAAGCGTGATTTTCAATTTAAAGACAGTGTGAGAAAGTTAGAAACTGACTCTATGTTCAGCAGGCGTAATATTGACTCTTTGCGCAGGTCGCAAAAGCCTGTCAGGCCGGAGCAATTCATTGCCGATGGTGTAAGCAGAAATATTTATTCATCAAAAACATTTTCCACGTACCGGTTCGAACCGCTGTTAACCGGGCTTGAATATAATACCGTAGAAGGGCTTTCACTTTCTGTAAGGCAATCACTCAGTATTAATCCCCGCAAGGGCAAAGCAAACTATAGCCTGGGATGGGACACCCGTTACGGCTTTAGCAACTCGCACCTTAATTCCTTCGGCACTTTTACCATTAAGCCTAAAGGCGATTATTACCGTGACCGCTATCTTCAGTTTAGTGGTGGAAAGCGATTGCAGCAATTTAACCGGGATGCGCCGATTGATGCTTTTACCAATACTTTTTCTACGCTTTTGTATAAGAAAAATTACATGAAGTTGTATGAAGCCTGGTTTGGAAGGCTGGAATATAATAACCGTTTCGAAAGCGGCTTTCAACTAAGGCTGACCGCTAATTATGAAGATAGAATACCGGTGGAAAACAGTACTGATTACTCTTTCTTTAAAAAAGGTAATAGCCTGCTTCCCAATCATCCTTACGAGTTAGCAGCAGTGCCCTTCAACCGTCACGCAGCCATGGTAGGTTCTGTAACGCTGTCGTTTCAGCCCGGCCAGCAATACATACAATATCCCCGTTCAAAAGTGCCCATTGGTTCTAACTATCCAACGCTTGAATTGCAATACGCCAAGGGCATTCCAACTATTTTTAACAGCACCGCCGACTTTGATAAATGGAAGTTTTCGGTTTACGATGATGCTAATTTGAAATTGCTGGGAACTTTTAAATATAAGATCAGTATCGGCGGATTTTTCAATGACCGGCAGGTCGACATTCCGGACTTTACACATTTCAACGGTAACCAAACTGTGTTTAATTTAAAGTATGTCAATAGTTTTCAGTTAGCCCCTTACTATCGCTACAGCAATACGGAAAAATTGTATGCCCTGCTACATGCCGAGCATCATTTCAATGGCCTGCTCACCAATAAAATCCCGTTATTAAATAAGCTCAAATGGAACCTGGTAGCGGGAACCAACACATTTTACGTTAACAGCAAAAGCTATTATGTAGAAGCGTTCGCCGGGTTGGAAAACATCCTGAAAATTTTTAGGGTTGATTTTGTAACGGCCACACAGGCGCAGCCCGGTAATAATTTTGGTGTAAGAATTGGCTTAGGCGGCGTAATTGGAAGTGCTGTAAGAATAGGCCGTTGATTTGAATGGGCAATACGTTAAATCCTTATTTTTGCCAGCATCATTAACCAACCTAAAGAAAAATTTTATGGCATTCAGTGCAACTACGATCCAGCAAGAAGCAAAACCTACAACTACAGCTCCTTCCGGCGATTTACCAGATGCTTTATTGAGCATGTTGATACTTTCTATGTACGGTGCTCAAATGAGTAAGAAAGCCTTACGTAAACTGAAGCGCCAGTTTTTCTGGACATCCCTGAAGCTAAAGGTGAAGTCTGTTTTCAACCCAAGAGCTTCTGTTTCTGACAGAACCCTTATTTATATTTTATTGGGCGTGGCATTAATCGCACTTATTGTTTTAGCTCCTATTGCCGCTTTGGTATTAGCGGTGCTTGCATTAGTACTTATCCTGGCCGGCGTAATTTAATACCGGGTCAGGTGGGCTTTATTTCACATTTCTCAGCAGGTGTGAAAGTTATCTTTGCGCCGTTAAAAAATTTTTGCTCACACTGTAAGTGTTCAAAAAATTTAATTTATGGCAGTACTGCACAATCGTATTTCCCAAAAGGAACTCAAGGAGAAATTATTGGCGGAAGAAGAACCCCGCACAACGATTTCGTTTTATCATTATTTCAGTATAAAAGACCCACAGCTTTTTAGGGATGACCTTTATTTTGCCCTGAACAAGCTTGCCGTGTTTGGACGCATTTATATTGCTAACGAGGGTATCAATGCGCAGGTTTCGGTTGCCCAATCTAATTACGAGGCATTCAAAACTTATTTGTATTCAATTGAACCACTTAATGGCATCCGCTTAAATATTGCCGTGGATGATGATGGCAAATCTTTTTGGGTATTGAAAATTAAAGTGCGTGAAAAGATCGTTGCTGATGGCATTGTTGATCCATCCTTTGACATGCAAAACCGTGGCAAATATGTAGCTGCTGAAGAATTTAATAAACTAACAGATGATCCCGACACGATTGTAGTTGATATGCGTAATCATTATGAATACGAGGTGGGTCATTTTGAGGGGGCAATTGAAATTTCTTCTGATACTTTTCGTGAACAATTGCCGATGGCTGTTGATATGCTCCAGAATGCAAAGGATAAGAACATCATCATGTATTGCACCGGCGGCATTCGTTGCGAAAAGGCCAGCGCTTTTATGTTGCACCAGGGATTTAAAAATGTGTTTCATTTAGAGGGTGGAATTATTAACTACGTTAACGAAGCAAAAGAAAAACGCCTGCCTTTAAAGTTTAAAGGAAAGAATTTTGTATTTGATAACCGCCTCGGTGAACGGGTAACGGAAGAGATCATATCCAAATGCCACCAATGCGGCGATGCTGCCGATACGCATGTGAATTGCTCTAACGAAGGCTGCCATTTATTGTTCATACAATGCGAAGACTGCAAAGAAAAATGGGAGGGATGCTGTAGCAAAGAGTGTTTCGATTTTATCCATTTACCTGTAGAGCAGCAAAAAGAATTGCGCAAAGGAATAGATAAAGGCAGTAATATATTCAACAAATCGAAAGCCAGGCTTCGGCCACGATTAACTTAAAAACCTGTAGGTTAGATAGTTTATTTTAAGGGAAGAAAATCTTGTATCACCTCGTTCAAAAGGACACCTTATGGACTTGGCTTCGAAATAAAAAACCGTCTTTAAATTTCTTTAAAGACGGTTTTTTAGTTTGAAGGTCAATATGCCGGGATCGTAAGATGCTTATTTACCAGGAACAATATCAATAATTACAGTTCTGTTGTAAAAGCGTTCTTCAGGCAGACCATTTTCAAATGGAGCCATGCCTGCTTCTTCGCCATAACCATAGGTTTCAAATTTTACTGCTTTTGTTCCTTTTATAGAAAGCGCTTTCTCAAGGATCTGCTGCGCACCCATTGCCCTTTCATGAGATAAGCTGTGGTTGTATTTTTCATCACCAATAACATCCGTATGACCATGAATGATGACAGTGCTGTTTTCTGGAATCAGCGGTGTTACCACATCAGAAAGAAATTTTTCATAAGCAGCAATAGATTTTGATTTATCAAAGTCAAAAAGAATGCTGTAACGCAGCCCTTCCTGGTTGGGTTCAGTCGCTTTCATCAAGCTGACAGAGGTTTCTTTTTTAATGGAATGGCCACTTTTTGTTTCGCCCAACATTACAACCTGGTAGTTGCCTTGTGTACTGTTCCCTAAAATAGTTTTACCGGAAATAGAAGCCTTATCAGTTGTGTAAGGACCATAATGCTGTACGGCTCCTTCTTCGTTAGTAACGTCAACCGTCCATGATTTAAGTAACTCGCCGGCATCACCTGCATTAAAAATTACATGGCTATCTAATGGGTCTTGTTGTACTGCTTTTATTTGTACAGGTTTTAAAAAGGGAGACGTACTGCCGCCAACCTGCATTAATAATTCCGGGGAGGTACTAACAATATCAACGCGGCGGTCGCCTTCACGTAATAAAGCCAATTCTTTTGTTGCACCTGCTTGTTCTGATGGGATCAAAGGTTTATCTCTTCCCTCGGTAGTTATCCGGGAACCATCAATACCAAAAGTGCTTACGAGATATTGCTTTATGTTTTCAGCGAGCAACTTTCCTTCAGATGGATTTTTATCTGATGCGCCGCTTAGCATGATAGTACTTTGCGAATTCGCCCTTAAACGATCGCCCATTATATTTAAAATATTATGGTACACGGCAAGTTGTCTTGCAGAACGCCCATTATTCAAATTATCGGGTTGCCCTTCCTGCAATTGTTCTTCTTTAAAAGAGGTTGCACCAGCCGCGTTTAATTGTACATACCTGGCCGGTATCACTGTTGATCCCATATCAAAAAAAACAGTGTTACGAAGCGGGAATGTTTCTTTTACCTGCCTGTTTACCGGCACTACTTTCGGTGCTCTTACTGAAAACTGCACTTCCTTTTCAGCAGGTACGAAAACATCTGCCACAGGTGTTGCAGGAGATGCTTTGCGACTTATACCAAACTTAAATGCAATGCCTGTACGCACAGTGTAAATCGACCAGGTCTCTATCGTACGCGGTGACTGTCCAAGATCGGTTTGAAAAGAAACAAATGGCGAAAGGATGAACTGAGTAGTATTTGCTGGTGCGGAAAGAGGAATATCTATTCCAGCGCCTGCCTGACCGGAAAATACAGTTTTGCGTACATCGCTCCACTCGCTTCTTTTATCCGTTTGCTTGTCCTGAAGATAAGTATAGGATTTAGCTACATTAAAACTTATTGTGGGTCCTGCAAATACATAGAATGCAGACGAAAAAGGCGCCACACGTAAGCTTGGTTCAATACTAACATAACTAAGGTTGGTAGATAAATCTGCAGGGCAATTGCACGGTGCCATTACACTATTAAATTTTCCACCCTGGTTATTAAAGGCGACATTAAGCATACCACCCCATAACTTATTTGGCCTGTACTCCGTTAATAAAGAAATATAAGGCTTAACACCATCTCCTTTATGAAAGGCTGTGGGCACACTAAAACTATTGGTAAGCTTTTGCGTGGTGCCACGATATGTATTAAAATTGGCGGCTGCTGACTCTCCAAACAACCATCTAGGCTGTACCCGCTTTATTGTTTGGGCCTGGGCTGTTATTCCTGCAATAACAAGGAGCGATGAAAGGAAAGGAACTTTTAGTTTCGAGATAGGATATGATAACATAGAGATCTTTTAAAAATTAGAACAGTTTATTTATTGGAAATTATCCCGCCTTGCGGCGGGATGAAAGTGTTATTAGTTAGGTATATTAATGGTTGTATTTACCACGGTAACAGAAGCGTTCAGGGAAAGTGCCCTTCCGTTCAATACCGTTTGCGTAGCGTTACCAGCAGTAGAGAAGGTAACTCCTGCAGAAGCGATAATGTTTCCAGACATAATGCCGCCGCCTGCACCATTAATGGTTGCTGCACTGCCTACATACCAATATACATTCTTTGCCTGGGCACTGTTTATCAGGTTAACGCTACGGGCACCGGTTGGTCCGGCAATACCTACTGTTAAGCCGGCCGCTGTCTGAAATATCCACTCCGCGTTAGGATCACCCATAGCATCTAATGTAAGATTGCCGTTGGTTATTTTAAACGTGCCACTTGCTGATTTATAAACACCTGGCGCCAGTGTTAATCCTCCCAACTCACCTGCACCGGGATCGGTACCACCGGGACGAGAGGCCGGAGAAATAGCAAGGTAGGCTGCATTAGCATCAAGCAAACCTTGTTGAGCTATTGCAAATGAAGCAGCAGTTCCCGGCGCTGGCGGAGCAGTGAAAATGCTTCCGGTCACAAGTCCTTCATTCAAAGGAGTTTCGGTATAGGTCACTCCTGCTGCATCATGGAAACCTGTTATTAAGGTAGATGCGCCGGTGGTTCCTATACTTCCATTATTAATTACTGTAAATAAACCCTCGTTTGTGATACCCGCACTGCCACCGAATATTCCGAACATAGCAGCACTGCCTAAGATAGATGGGGCCGGAGGAACACGGGTGGTAGTGAAGCTCCAAACATAATCAGCACCTATTGGATTTCCTGCAGCATTTTGTGCACCTGTTGTGATTGTTGCCGTATATATTGTACCTGGTAAAAGAGAAGCGTCTGATGTAAAGGTAGCCGTCTTTCCCAGGTAGGTTACTGTTCCGGAAACCGGTGTAGTACCTTGTTTCAGCAAAAAGGTTGTGTTGTTGATGGTCAATTGGTTCATTACATCACTGAACGTGGCGGTAATTCTCTTTGTAAGTGCAACTCCTGTTGCAGCATTAGGGGGATCGGTGGAAATTACTGAAGGGGCCGTGCCTGTGGCAAAACTCCAGGTGTAATTATTAGCAAGCGCATTGCCTGCCGTATCCTTAGCTCCTGTAGTAATGATGCCGGTATAAAGGGTATTAGGTGTTAAGGGTAAAGCAGGAGTAAAACTAGCCGTCATGCCTGTATAAGTAACAACCCCGGGAACAACGGCAGTACCTTGTTTTAATAAGAACGTTGTACCGCTAACTGATGATGGATTCATTAGCCCACTGAACGTTGCCGTAACTACTTTGTTTACTGCTACATTGATAGCTCCATTTATGGGATCAGTAGAAACAACAACAGGTATTGCGCCTGTATTAAAGCTCCATACATAATCTGCGATCATCGCGTTGCCAGCAAGGTCTTTTGAACCGGTGGTGATGGTACCGGAGTAAACGGTATTGGCAGCCAGTGCATTGGTGGGGGTAAAAGTGGCTGTACTCCCAGAGTAACTAACTGTGCCTGTAACAATGGTTGTTCCTTGCTTTAATAAAAAGGTTGTTCCATTAATGGTTTCAGGGTCCATTACTTCATTAAAGGTGGCCGATAGCTTTTTTATAGTAGCCACGTTAACCGCACCATTTGCAGGGTCGGTAGAAACAACGGTTGGACAGATACCTGTAAGGCCTTGTTCCTCTGTTACTTTTTTGCAGCCTGCTGCAATAAGAACAAGTAATAAAATAAGAAAGGTTTTGCTGTTGAAGATCTTAGAAGTGCTTTTACGCAGGAGCATAATACGCTCAATAGCAGGAGACATAACTTTCATAGGAAGGGTTTTAATAAAGCAATTAACCAGTTATAATTTTGAACAGGTTAATTACGGCACAAAACTATCTAAGTAAAGTTGACATCTGTTACACCTTTATACTAAAAACTTACATCATTCACACATTTCAAACTACCCGGCGTTTGTGCTTCAACTGTTTGAAATAAGATGGCGTTAAGCCTGTGATTTTTTTAAACTGGTTTGAAAGGTGTGCTACACTGCTGTATTGAAGCTTATGAGAAATCTGCGTAAGGGTAAGTTCATCATACATCAAATGTTCTTTTACCCTTTCAATTTTCTGAATGATAATATATTGCTGTATGGTTATTCCTTTTACTTCAGAAAACATATTTGCCAGGTAGGTGTAATCGTAACGCAGCTTTTCACTTATGTAATCAGAATAATTAAAAGCAGGCAATTGCTCTGAATTATGGATCATCTTGGTGATCACATTTTTTACTTTGTCTATAAGAGCACTTTTTTTACTGTCCAGCACTTCCAAGCCTGTTTTACGCAAATTAGCTTTTAGCTGTTGGCGCTGTTTTGGCGTAATCGTGTCTGCAATATCAACAACGCCAAGGTCAACGACCACATATTGGGCCTGAACTCCAAGTTTCTTAAGTTCTTCTGCCACGAGGGCTTTACAACGCATGCTGACCATATATTTTATGTAAAGCTTCATATTCTTTATTCTCAAGGTCCAACCTCTTTTTAGGTAAATAAATTCAAAGATAATAATGATCTAAATAGCTGATTTGTGTAAAGGAATAGATAAAGGCAGCAATATATTCAACAATTTAAATCGAAAGCCCGCTTTGTCCCATATTAGCGCAAGCATAGCCGAAACAATTATAGCGAAACAGGCTCGTCTCCTTATCTTAGCTTACCCACTTGTGAGAAAATTATTTTCTATACTATCACTTTGTTGCCTGTTTTTTATTACAGGAGGCTATCATTTCGTATGTCGCTTTCGCATTGCCGAAGCGAAGCAGGAGATGAAGAAAGAATTATTGCGTTCAAGGAAGAATGAAGCGACGGAACTTATTCTAAGCCCGGATGAAATAAGCTTACTTGTTTGGGAAAACTCTTCAGAGTTTCATTATAAGAATGAAATGTATGATGTAGTAAGAATTGAAAAGCAAGACGGGAAAACTATTATCTGGTGCGTATCCGATAAAAAGGAGAAAGCACTGGTTGAACACTATCTGAAAGTGCAAAAACAGTCTTCTGAAAAAAATAATTCCAATAGCGTTCTAAAGTTGCTGTCCGTTCGATTCATTCCTCCTGTAGTCATTGCTATTAATGCACCGGTGCAGGTACTGCCGACAGCCTTTGCACATTATCTTCTGTCTATCCCTCTTTCAGAGCAGAGCATTCCTACACCTCCACCAAAAGTTTGCTGATCACTTTTATGTAAAATTTTTTTCAACAAACTTTTTTTAAATGAAGCAAACTTTATTCATAGCTGCTATGCTGGCAGCCTGTGTATCTATACAAGCACAATCTATAATCAGGGGCCGTGTAATTGATGCGGCTACTGATAGTCCTTTAACCGGCGCCACTATCGCCTATGCAGGTAACAAAACAGTAACGGCCGCTAATGGATCTTTTACACTGGAATGTGGTAAGGCCAATAGCATTACTATCAGTTATGTAGGCTATGTCAGCATTCAAAAAGCCATTAAAAACTGCAACGATGAATTGAACATTACCTTATCGCCTGCAACCGGCAGTTTAGAAAATGTAGAAATTACCGCTACCTCCAATCAAAACAAATCATTGTTGTATCAGCCATCATCCATTACAAAAATTGGAACGAGGGAGATTAAACGGGGTACAGGTTTATTTATGGATGATGCTATGATCCAGAATGTACCTGGTGTAACTATGAACCGCAGGTCTGTATCTGGCGGACAACAATTCAATATACGTGGTTATGGTAATGGTTCAAGAGGAACAAGAGGTGTTAGTTCCAATTTTGATGGACAAGGCTATAAAGTTTATCTCAACGGCATACCTGTTACCGATGCGGAAGGCATCACTACTTTAGACGATATTGATTTTGGTTCCATCGGTAATGTGGAAGTGGTAAAAGGGCCATCAGGTACGGTGTATGGATTGGCTATTGCCGGCGTCGTTAACTTGAAAACAATCAAACCTGAAAAAGGAAAAATGTCTGTAGCACAGGATGTATTAGTAGGTAATTATAGCCTGCGGCGATATACAACCTCTTTTGCCAACGGCTGGGACCGTGGCTCGTTGTTGATAAACTATGGCCGCCAAACAACTGACGGTTACACTATTCACAATGCATCACACAAAGATTTTGTAAATGCTATTACGGAATTTCAAATCAATAATAAAGAAGCTATCAATACTTATTTCGGCTATAGCAATAGCAACGATGAAAGAAGCGGCGAGTTAACCGTAGCGCAGTTTGAAAACGGTGATTACTCCGGCAATATCGAATACATCAAGCGAAATGCCCACAGTAATGTTTATACTTTCCGTGCCGGAGCATCACATTCTTATGCCTTCAATAACATCATCTCCAATACCACCACTGTTTTCGGTACCGGCTTTACCAGCAATGCAAGTTCTGCCGGCGGGTGGACGGATAAGCTGGCCTTAAACGTTGGGCTGCGATCAACTTTTGATACGAAGTTTCTTATTGGAAACAATGTTACACTCAGTGGAATTACGGGTGTGGAAACCCAGCGCCAGAATGCGCAAACCATCGGTTATGGAATGATTGATCCATTGGGTACTACACATGTCTGGAAATTAGGCGATCCTTATTTTATAATTGGCAGCACAGCCACCGGTACTAATGGAACTACTTCTAATATTTATATAACAACGGCTACAACTTCATTGTTTACCGAGTGGACTTTATCGCTTCCAAAAGATTTTTCTGTTACAGCAGGCATTGGCTGGAGCAATATGAAAATTACTTTGAATGATCGCTTTTACAATCCGGCACAAGCTGCCAAGCCTACACATTTCGATACAACCTATAAGCCGGGACTGTCGCCGCACATTGCTATCAACAAAGTATTCAGTAAAGAATTCTCCGTATATGCATCTTACAACAGGGCTTATAAAGCGCCGGTAAGTTCTTATTTCTATATTCCTTATGCACTGAACAATGCTGAAACCGGCTTAGTGAACCGCCACCTGGAGGCAGAAGTTGGCGACCAGTTTGAAATAGGTACAAAAGGGGCGCTGCTGAATGGTAAGTTAACCTACCAGTTAGCGGCTTTTGATGCGGTGTTCAAAAATAAATTTACTACGATTGCGGTTCCTAATCCTACCAACACCGCTACGTTTTATAGCTACGTTGTAAATGGTGGAAAGCAGGATGATAAAGGCGTTGAAGCTTTGGTGAAGACGACCGTATATCAATCAGCAACCGGGTTCTTTAGCGCTGTAATGCCGTTTGCCAATGCTACGTATTCTGATTTCAAATACAAGGATTACAGGTTCCAGTCTATTGTAAAAACAAGGCTTGCGCCCATAACAGATTCGGCGGCTACAGTTGACTATAGCGACCACCAGGTCGCCGGTGTATCTAAATGGGTAGCTAACGTTGGTATTGATTTTACCACAAGGCCGGGCATATACGGTAATACAGTTTATGCCTATCGTGATGCCTTTACGCATACTTCTTTAGGTACTGCCGATGGTACGCAGAATACAGCACCTTATAAGGTAAGCAGTTGGGGTTTATTGAATGCAAAACTGGGTTATCACAATACCATCTCACGTCATTTCGATTTGGATGTTTATGCCGCAGTAAATAATATCTCCGGCACAAAATACCCGATCATGGTTTTTGTGAACCAGATTCCTGATGCTTATATCGCCGGGCCTGCAAAGGCGGTTTACTTTGGCGTCGTGAATTTGAAATATATTTTTTAAAGTGCTAACCGCAGAGAACAAGAGAAGCAGGGGATTGGCAGAGATGTATCTCTCAGCTTCAACTCTGTTTACTCTTGTTCTCATCGGTTTAAAAGAAATCAATGAAAAAACTA
>JAQBNG010000217.1 GCA_028288675.1 Flavisolibacter sp.
TTCCTGTAAAAAAGACAAGGATCAAAGTGGTACAAATGAAAAGGTATTTAAAGGTGAGGCTCTAAGCTTCCAACATGGAAAAGCATGGAGCTGGTATGAAGTAGATAACAATGGCAACCCGGTACGTATGGCTGTAGCTATTGACGATGCGGCAATGAACAGCCTCGATACATCTGCCCCCGGCGGCCCGGGCCATCATCACGCTAATGCAGTATCGCTTAACCTTCATTCAAAAGCTGGCAATACTCCTTTCACACACATTTTATTGGATTGGAATCCTAAAGGTCATGAGCCAGAAGCGATCTATGGCAAACCACATTTTGATTTTCATTTTTATACAAGTACTGAAGCAGAGCGTAAGGCTATACCGCTTTACGAACAAGACAGCATGAAATTTAAAAACCTTCCGGCTCAAACCTACTTTCCACTTACTTACATTCCTATTCCAGGTGGTGTTCCGCAAATGGGTACACACTGGGTTGATGTTACCTCGCCTGAATTAAGCGGCGCACCATTTACACAAACATTTATTTATGGATCGTATAATGGTAAAGTAACTTTTTATGAGCCTATGATCACGGGTGATTTTATTAAAAATAATCCAGGTTTTGAAAGGTCTATTCCTCAACCCGCTAAATACCAGAAAGCAGGATGGTATCCTACCAAAATGCGAATAGCAAAAACAAATGGCACTACAAATGTTATCATCGAAGGATTTGTACAAAGGCAAGCTTCATAAATATTCACCCTGGCCCCGTAAGGCCTGGTGAAACCAAAACCAACAGAATCTTCAGCCCCGTACGGCTCCAGATTTTACAACCGTATCTTTTAAAACTTCAATGGTCTAACCCCGTAAGGTTTACCAAATCAACCTTAACCCTGCAAACATTACCTGCAAGCCCCGTAAGGCTTGCAGTTTTGTATTTAGGATGTTCCGTATTTTCTTCACAATTTGTGCGCAGCAAAACCTGCGTCAAAAATTCACTTTTGTCCGGAACCGTTCCTTTGTCTAATTTTCCCGCCGATCGATTTCAACTCATAATCACAGTTCAGACAAATGGAGCAATACTTACAACTACTCAAACATATTTTAGATACCGGTGTTCAAAAAAATGATCGCACAGGAACGGGTACCATCAGTTCTTTTGGTTACCAGGTGCGGTTTAACCTGGAAGAAGGATTTCCATTAGTGACAACAAAAAAGGTTCACCTGAAAAGTATTATTCATGAACTGCTTTGGTTTCTAAAAGGCGAAACCAACATTGCTTACTTAAAAGAGAATGGCGTAAAAATTTGGGATGAATGGGCTGATGAACAGGGAGAGCTCGGCCCGGTTTACGGAAGGCAATGGCGCAGTTGGGAGGGTAAAGATGGCGTGGTGATTGACCAGGTAACTGATGTTATTGATCAAATAAAAAAGAACCCTGATAGCCGCCGGTTAATTGTGAATGCATGGAATGTGGCTGACTTACCAAAGATGGCACTGATGCCCTGCCATACGATGTTTCAGTTTTATGTCGCCAACAATAAATTGAGTTGCCAACTATATCAACGCAGCGCGGATGTATTTTTAGGTGTGCCATTTAACATTGCTTCGTATGCTTTACTTACTATGATGATAGCACAGGTTTGCGACTTAGAAGCCGGCGAATTTATTCACACTTTTGGTGATGTACATATTTATAATAACCATTTAGAACAGGTTCAGTTGCAACTAAGCAGGAAGCCATTTCCCCTGCCAATAATGAAATTAAATCCTGAAGTAAAAAATATTTTTGACTTTACATTTGAAGATTTCACGTTGGAAAATTATCAATCGCATCCTGCCATAAAAGCCCCTGTCGCCGTATGATCCTGAGTTTATTAGTAGCAGCTTCTGAAAACAATGTTATTGGCAAGGACAACCAGCTTCCCTGGCATTTACCAAACGATCTAAAGTATTTTAAAAACCTCACCTGGGGCATGCCTATTCTAATGGGACGAAAAACATTTGAATCTATTGGCAAGGCGTTACCCGGCAGAAAAAGCATTGTTATTACAAGAAATAGTGATTGGCAACATGACGGCGTTGATGTTGTTCATTCCATTGAAGAAGCGGTTGCTGAAGCAGAGTCATTTGGGGTGAAAGAAATTTTTGTAGTTGGTGGCGCTGATATTTTTAAAACGGCTCTACCCGATGCAAATAGAATTTATCTCACCCGTATACACCAGGATTTTGATGGCGATGTTTACTTTCCTGAGCTAAATAAGACTGAGTGGGTGTTAATGTCAAGCAGGTTCTGCGAAGCCGATGAAAAAAATAAGTACGATCACACTTACCAGGTTTGGGAGCGGAAATAATTATCCATTATCAATTCTCACATTATACATTTGAAAAGTGCATTCATCTTTTCAGTTAGCAAAAAAATACCTGCAATATTATTTGTCTGCATCCAATAGCAAAGGCCACGGAATGCATTCGCCTTTTGTGTTTCAGTTCATCTTACATGTGTTGAATAATCATTCAGGTTATCAACCGCCTATCAAAATTGAAAACCTTCGAAGGCAATTACTAACTGATAACCGCCTTTTAGAGATAGAAGATCTAGGCGCCGGTTCAAGAGTGGCCTCCTCAAAAAAGCGAACCGTTCGCCAGTTAGCCAAAGCAGCACTGAAGCCCAAAAAATACGCACAACTTTTATATCGTTTAGTAAACTATTATGCCCCCGAAACAATACTAGAGTTAGGAACTTCATTAGGCGTTACCACTTCCTATTTATCAGCAGCCAATCCATCTGCAAAAATTTTTACCATTGAAGGAAGTAAAGCCGTGGCAGCTATTGCCAGGGAAAATTTTGAAAAGCTATCATTGAAAAACATTGAATTAATACAAGGCAGTTTTGATGAACATCTTACATCGGCCATCCATCAACTATCATCAATTGACCTTGCTTACATTGATGGCAACCATCGTTACGAGCCAACAATGCGGTACTTCCATCAACTGCTTCCGCACCTTCATAACTACTCAATTTTAATTTTTGATGATATTCATTGGAGTGAAGAAATGGAAAGAGCCTGGGAAGAAATAAAGGGCCATACTTCGGTTCGATACACCATAGATGTCTTCTTTTTAGGCTTTGTTTTTTTCCGGCAGGAGTTTAAAGTAAAGCAGCATTTTTGCATCCGTTTTTGACTATACTGATTTTTACCATAATTTGCCCGCATGATCGTTGGTGTTTTAAAAGAACCTTTATCCGAAACCAGAGTATCGCTTCTGCCTGAAGCCGTGGCCGCACTTACCAAAAAAGGCATTACCGTTTTTGTAGAATCAGAAGCTGGCATAAAATCTTCCGCTACGAACGCTGATTATGAAAAAGCAGGCGCCACAATTCTTTCCCGCAATGAAGTGGTAACGCAAAGCGAAGTTTTATTAAGCATTCAGCCTCCTAACCCCGAACTCCAGACCCTAAACTCCAAACTGCTGATTGGCGTTTACCAGGTTTTATATAATTCCGAATTAGTGCAGCAATGGGCACAAGCCGGCCTTACCGTTTTTAGTATGGAAATGCTGCCCCGCACCACCCGTGCGCAAAGCATGGACGTTCTAAGTTCGCAAGCAAATATTGCGGGCTACAAAGCGGTGCTACATGCTGCTAATGTTTATCCACGTTACTTTCCCATGTTCATGACTGCCGCCGGGAGTATTGCTCCTGCTAAGATTTTGATTCTTGGTGCAGGTGTAGCCGGACTTCAAGCGATAGCAACAGCCCGCCGTTTAGGTGCAGTGGTTGAAGTATTTGATACCCGGCCTGCGGTGAAAGAAGAAGTGCAAAGTCTTGGTGCAAAGTTTATTGAAGTAGAAGGCGCTGCAGATGCTTCAAAAGCTGGTGGCTATGCGGTTGAACAAACAGAAGAATATAAACAGGCGCAGCAACAAAGAATAAAAGATAGCATCGCCAAGGCGGATATTGTAATTACCACTGCACAAATCCCCGGAAAGAAAGCACCGGTTTTAATCACAGAAGATATGCTGAACGGCATGCGTAATGGCTCCATCGTTATTGACCTTGCGTCTGCCACCGGCGGCAATACGCCGTTTACTAAAAACAACGAAACAGTTGTTCGTAACGGAGTATCTATTATTGGCAACAGCAGCTTACAAGCCACTATGCCATCCGACGCAAGCAAGTTGTACGGAAAAAATATCCTGAACTTTTTAGCACTCATTACAACTAAAGAAGGCGCTATTAATTTAGCCTGGGAAGATGATTTGGTGAAAGGCGCCTGCATTACACATGGTGGAGAGATTGTGAATGAAAGAGTAAAGCAATTGACAGGCAGTCCCATCTCCTAAAAGAGATTTTGGAGCGTCATTATAAGTATAATCAGTTCTTTATTTCTTGTTTTTCTTTTGTACCCGGCAATAGAATTTCTATTAATCGTCTGTTGCATCGCACTCTTGTACGTTCAATAATTCTATTCAGCAATAATGCCCAACAGAATTACTGCAAAACAACGGAGCGTCGCCACTATCGCCTCATAGCAATACAAAGCTGGTAACATAAAAAATAAATTTTTAAAAACGACTCTCACCTAAGCAAGAGTTTACAGCGCTGGCTCTCTGCAGACGGGTATGATATAATAAATTATGGAAAGTATATTAAACTGGATATCAGGTAACGAACAAATCATCTACATCGTTATCCTGATGGTTTTTGTAGGCATAGAAATTATTGGCCGTGTGCCAAGTGTTTTGCATACACCGCTTATGAGTGGTGCCAATGCCATTCATGGCGTGGTTATCATTGGTGCTATCATTGTTATGGGTAAGGCAGAAAGCGATAATTACCTGGCATTGATATTAGGATTTCTTGCCGTTATCTTAGGTACCATAAATGTAGTCGGTGGCTTTGTTGTTACTGATAGAATGCTGGAAATGTTTAAATCAAAGAAGAAAGCACCAAAAAACAAATAACAAGCATCAAATGGCAATAGCAAAAACAAATAACAAGTACCAAAAGGGTAACAAAAATAAAAGAGCATCTAAGTTATAAATTCAAATAATGGTTGAACAACCTAAAATATATGATTTGGAAGAAAGGACAGCCATCTTTGCTGAGCACATAAGAGATTATTGTTTCAAGCTTCCTAAGAACATAGCTAATAACCAGTATATCCCTCAACTGATACGTTCCGGAAGTTCACCGGGTGCGAACTATATAGAAGCTAACGAAAATCTAGGGACTAAAGATTTTAAAATGAAAATTAAGATATGCGGGAAAGAAGCGAAAGAATCATCCTATTGGCTTCGTTTAATTATTGTTGGTGACGATGTTTGTTTAGAAACAGACCGCATGAAGTTGAGGCAAGAGGCAAAAGAATTAGTTTCTATATTTTCTACCATTATAAAAAACTCACCCTGACTATATTTCGGGATCGGTTTTGAAATTTGTTTTTTTGTTTTTTGGAATTTAATCTAATTATGGAAATAAGCTTACTCACCTTACTATACATCATCGCTTCAGTTACATTTATCATTGGATTGAAAATGCTCTCGCATCCTGACTCAGCCCGTAAGGGAAATTTAATTGCTGCCGGCGGTATGACGCTTGCGATCTTCGGAACTATCTTTTTATATCGCGATGAAGCCGGAAATAAGTTGCACAACTACGCCTGGATATTTGGCGGTATTGTGATCGGTTGTATAATCGGAACACTGTCTGCAAAGAAAGTAAAGATGACCGCCATGCCGGAGATGGTGAGTTTATTTAATGGTATGGGTGGTGCTTGTGCGGCGTTGATTTCGTTGGTGGAGTTTAATCATCTACAACACACACTTGAAAACAGCAGGATAGAATTATTGATGATGGATGCAGCTGGTCCTGTTCAGGCAACACTTCTTGTTATCATGGCCGGGTTGATCATTGGCTCTGTTTCCTTCGCCGGAAGTGTTATAGCATGGGGCAAGCTCAATGGAAAAATAAAAGATTTTTCTTTTAATGGACAGCACATTTTTAATATTGTTTTACTGTTGGTTATCGTTGGCCTGGCTGCTTATATTATTGGTTGGCTGCCGGAGAATGCTAGCCTTATATTCTATGCCGCTTTTGTTTTGTCGCTGTTATACGGAGTGTTTTTCGTTCTTCCCATTGGCGGTGCTGATATGCCTGTAGTGATTTCTTTACTCAACTCTTTCACCGGTGTAGCCGCAGCTTGTGGTGGATTTTTATACGGTAATAAAGTAATGCTGACTGGTGGTATTCTTGTTGGCGCTGCCGGAACTTTGCTTACTATTTTGATGTGTAAAGCCATGAACCGTTCTTTGGCCAATGTTTTAATTGGCTCCTTCGGCGGCGGCGCAAAAGGTATTGCCGGAGATACAAATAAAGAAGCAGGGCATCATAAAGAAATCAATATAATGGACACAGCCGTGGTAATGGCTTATGCTAACAAAGTGATCATTGTTCCGGGTTACGGATTGGCTGTAGCGCAGGCACAGCATGCTTGTCACGAGTTGGAAAAGTTACTGAATGAAAGAGGCGTGGAAGTAAAATATGCTATTCATCCCGTGGCAGGCCGTATGCCTGGGCACATGAATGTGTTGCTTGCTGAAGCTGATGTGAGCTACGAAAAGCTGGAAGAAATGGAACAGGCCAACGAAGAATTTCCCACTACTGATGTTGTATTGATATTAGGTGCTAACGATGTTGTGAACCCTGCCGCTAAAACCGATCCTTCCTCTCCTATTTACGGCATGCCCATTCTGGATGTTGAACTGGCAAAGACAATCATCGTTAACAAGCGAAGCATGAAACCCGGTTATGCCGGTATTGAAAATGACCTGTTCTATCGCCCTAAAACTTCTATGTTATTTGGCGATGCGAAGAAAGTGTTGCAGGATTTGATTGCAGAAATAAAGAGCATCTAAATACGATTAACGGCCTGTCACTTGCAAGGCAACAATACCGGTTAAAGCGGCGATCCCAAAACTGATTAAGGTTCCTATCAACAAATACTCTGTTTTTACTTCTAACCGGTTAGGCTCATTAAACCGTAATAAACTTTTTGCCGTAAGCAGCAAACCCACTGATGCATATTGATGGTTTAAAACCAATGCCAGTATAATTATTCTTTCAATAATGCCGATCCATTTACCGGCATTACCCAAGCTATCACTGTTGGGTATTTGTGTCCGCCATCCCCTCGTTAGCTGGCCTATTAAAATGCCGGCAGGCTGTGTTATACAAATAAAAGCGGTCACTAAAACCCATACGTTTTTCGTATTTAGCTTTTCCCAGGCAAGCTTCAAATCACTGGTACCCATAAATGTAAAATACCAGCACCCGATAATAACCGACAGGTGAAAAGCCTGGTCCAGCAAAAAGTATTTTATTTTCTCATCCCGGTACGATTTCCAGCCATCAATAAAAAAATGTGTCACTGATATAACCAGCACCACTTTCCAATATTCATAACCCACAAACAATAGAGCCACTAAGGCAGTTACACCAATGTGCCAATACAAATGCGGAGACTGAAAATGTTTCCTTGTCCTGCTTTCTATCCACTTACCGGGTTGAAAAATAAAATCGGTAAGCAGGTGGGCCAATAGCAATTTTGTGAGCCAAATTATGTGCATATCCATATTAGAGTACGAGTAAGCTAATTAAAGTTTGATAGTCTGGCAACAGTTTTTCAATCTCCGGCCATCCTGCCGACTGTGCATGTTTGTGTACCGTGGCTTGTGATTTTTTTAGTCGCCTGGCTGCTTCTACCTGTGTGCGGCCCATTAATAATTCAAAAACAACGGCAGCTTGTTTTGATGTTAACCGCTGGAAAACATAATCAATAAAACCAGCGATAAGTTTTAACCCCAGGTTGACCTCAATATTTTTTTCATTACCGGTTATGCCTAAACGTTGTTCCGCACTCATTTTATCAAATGCACGACCCGATAAAACAAATGCTTCATCCGAGGCGGTCTTTAAAGTTTTTACCGGGGGCTTTACAGCCCCAATTCCTAAGCAGGCCCGTACATCGGTCAGGGGCATAGAACTGTCCTGAGCTAACTTCATGGCAGCAGTCCTCATTTGTAATAGAAGAAGCAAGGCCTCACCGGGAGATTTTATATACACCTGGAAACTATCACCTCTGAAAAATTCATGTTGATAAGGTGCCAGGATCATACTTAAGTTTTTCATCAGGATTTTCAATTGAATCCTTGAAAGGCTGGTTGATGCTACAATATCAGCAGTAATTACGGCGCTTATCATTACCTGTGAAGTTTAAACGAATATAGCCTTCTAAGGCGAATATTGCTAATTATAGCCTATAAAGGCTATAATGATTGATTATAGCCTTTGTAGGAATTATGCAACTGATTTGCTTAGAGACGGATACTGCCATTGCTCCATACCAGTACTAAAGCTGGTAACCTAAATCCTTGTTATCCATTCTAATCCTGTACATCTACAGTTACCTTTGACGCAAAATGAAGGAGATGACTACAAAAACACCATCCGATAGCTATACAACAATGACTGAAATAGTTCTTCCAAACGATACAAATGTATTTGGTAACCTGATGGGCGGAAGATTGATGTACTGGATGGATATAGCTGCTGCCATTGCTGCACAGCGCCATTGCAATGCACCGGTTGTAACGGCATCAGTTGATAATATTTCTTTCGAAAGTCCTATTAAGCTGGGTAATACGGTACATATAGAAGCAAAAGTTTCCCGTGCCTTTAGTACTTCAATGGAAGTACACTTAAAGGTTTGGGGCGAAGATTTTACGCAGCAATTCAAATACAAAAGCAATGAAGCCTATTACACCTTTGTAGCACTTGATCCGAACAGGCGACCCAGGGTAGTTCCTCAACTGCAGCCTGAAAGTGCAGCAGAGACTGAGTTGTTTGAAGGAGCATTACGCAGACGCCAGGTACGCCTTATTTTGGGTGGCAAAATGAAACCCGATGAGGCTGTAGAATTAAGAGCATTATTTACTAAATAAAAAGCATGGCTGTTTATATTATTGTTGAAGTGGAAGTGCATGATGCGGCCGGTTATGAAGACTATAAAAAGCTAACTCCGCAATCGCTTATCGCCTACCAGGGAAAGTTTATAGTGCGGGGAGGAGCAACAGAAACACTGGAAGGAGAATGGAAGCCACAAAGAATTGTAGTGTTAGAATTTCCAACAAAAGAATTGGCTACACAATGGTGGTCATCCGAAGAATATGCACCTGCTAAGGAAATTCGCCAGCGAACTGCCAGTACAAGAATGATTCTGGTAGAAGGAGTATAACTATTTGAGGTAAGCCGAATACATCCAAACAGTTTTTTCCTGTTCCCGTATGTAATCACTCATCAAAGCGCTTGTTCCTTCATCGCCGGTTTCATCTGCTGTTTCAGCTATTTCCCGTTGCAAAGCAATCAGTACACGAAAGGAATCTAAAATGCTTTGCATAGCTTCTTTACCATTGGAAACATTCTTCGCCTCTTTAACTGTGGTAAGCGAAGTATAATCACTAAACGTGTGTAAAGGAGTATGGCCTAATGTTAAGATGCGTTCAGCCACTTCATCTACTTTCATCACCAGGTCGTTATATAGCTCCTCAAACTTTGCATGCAATTCAAAGAATTTTTCGCCCGTAATGTTCCAGTGAAAGCCCCTGGCGTTCATATAAAAAACCTGGTAATTTGCCAGCAGGCTATTTAATTTATTTGCCAGTCCTTTTGATTCATTTGTCTCTAAACCTATTTGATTCTGTGACATAAAACTGTTAATTGTTGTTTGTTGATAATTGGTAGTAGAAGATAATTATTCCTTTATCTCTTTGGTTTTCTAACTGCCTATGCAGCCTTCTCTTCTACAGTTTTCCAATGATGTGCGCCTTTCAGCATATACTCTTTGCTTTGTTCGATGGCATCCATTACCTGCGCCAAAATTTCTTCAGCGGGTGCTTCATAATCAATGGAAAGAGGAGCCTTAAAGGTTACAGACAATAAGGTGCCCTTCTTTTTAAACTTCAATCCTTGTTTATTAAAAGCTCTCCAGAATCCATTTATCACAACCGGTATAACTGTTGGCTGGCAATGTTTAATAATGTAGGCTGTACCTTTTCGTCCGGGTGCAAACGGTTTTGTTGTGCCCTGCGGAAAGGTGATAACCCAGGCCCTGTTCAATGCTCTTTCAATTTTGCGGGTATCGCTTGGGTCAAGGCCGCGGCGGGCTTCAGCACCATCTTTTTTCCATGTACGCCTTACGGTTAAGGCACCAGCTAAAGTAAACAGGCGGCTTATCCAGCTGCTTTTCATAGTTTCCTCTGCGGCTACATAATAAACGGAAGTAAATGGATTGAGTAAATAGTAAGGAATCCCCAACTTGTTTTTTTTGCGCCATTTTACCGCACAAAAAATATGGAGGAACGTGATGACATCAGCAAAGTAGGTCTGGTGGTTGCTGACAAAAAGTACATTGTTAGTAGGCAGGTTTTCGATATGCTCTGTGCCGCTGATCTTTATTTTGTTAACAATGGCAAGACCAGGATATGAAAAAACACCAACAATCATGTACACTACCTTCCTTACAATTTTATATTCGGCCATTCTTTTCCAAAAATTCATGTGCTAAGCAATTGATAGATTAAAATTAGGTGTTTACGAATTGTTAAGTAAGCGGAGTTTTATCTTTATCCGTGTGTAATCATCTTCACTCACTCATCTGCATAAAAAATTAATGCCATGAAAACAATGTTTCTATTATTAGCCAGTTCAGTTTTAGCCATGACCAGTTTTGCACAAAACAGTCCAAACCCTTACCCAAGAACCATTACCGTAAATGGTAGCGCAGAGATGGAAATTGTTCCTGATGAAATTTATGTGCAGGTAGATCTAAAAGAGTATGAAAAAAAAGGACAAGGAAAAATGACAATTGATAAAATCCGCCAGGGGTTTTTAGCGGCAGTACGTTCTTTAGGATTACCGGATAGTGCCATTGTTATTACCGGCTATGATGGTATGAATGGCAACCCATGGTGGAGAAAGAAGAACAAATTAAAAGATGAATTGTATTCTTCTATTACGTACCAGGTAAAATTGCGGAGCAGTGCGCAGGTAGACCAGCTGGTGGATAAGCTGGATGACGCCGCTACACAGAATTTTTTTATCCAATCTACTTCGCACAGCAAGTTGACAGAGTTTAGAAAGAATTTGAAGATACAAGCGGTAAAGGCTGCAAAAGAAAAGGCAGGTTATTTAGCTGAAGCTGTTAATGAAACCATTGGTGTAGCCGTTACTATCAATGAGCCAAATGAATACTACCAACCGTATTATGGGAACATGGTAGCAAACAGAATGATGAAAACAGAGGCAATGGACCAATCTGCAAGCGACCAGCCGCAAGCGGATTTTAAGAAGATAAAATTGAAGTATGATGTGAATGTAGTGTTTGCGTTGAAATGACCTTACCCCAACCCCTCTCCAACAAGTTGTAGAGGGAGATGCTTATAAAACTCAACCAGGATTACTGGTTGAGTTTTTTGTTTCATATCTATATTTATGATTCAATGATTTTATTTCCGCTGACAATCCGTAAAGGATTAGTAGCAATTTCCATAGCAACTTTACTTTCATTTATACTTGCAGTACCTAATAATTCAGCCCACTATGAACTGTAACTGCTGATACACATTGTGCTGCCTCTAACAACAGGCATTGCATCTATAACATTTTTTTAGTTGCCTGTTGGGTAACTGAGAGGCATAGAATCAGATTGTTCGTTTTAATCTCTTGTTGTGTTTATTTGCTTTACCTGGCAACTGCATTGTGCCTTGAAAAACATGATTGGCCTTTGGTTTTATTTTAAGTATAATTTCAAAGACGTCATTTATTATGCATTAAGTTGCAATTCAAAGATTCCTCCTACGTCGGAATGACAAGCCCGGGTTTTCGTAATAATAGTTAGGTTGAATGTTAGAAGAATGGTTGCACAATGGCGAATAGCATTGTTTTTTTGATTTGTTCTTGCTTCAGCCAAATAGTATTCTATAGCTTGGCCTCCTTCTCCGAGCGGAGAAGGACTGAGGATGAGGCTTTGTTGCTGAATAGCGACAAGAAAGTACAA
The DNA here is from genome assembly GCA_028288675.1 of Flavisolibacter sp. Lineage (GTDB taxonomy): Bacteria > Bacteroidota > Bacteroidia > Chitinophagales > Chitinophagaceae > Flavisolibacter. Next base: position 12,109 of record JAQBNG010000217.1, read on the forward strand.
GAGTGCGACGCAACAAAAGCCAAATGGATGTTCTTCCCCCTGGCCAATAAAAAAATCCCGCTTCAACAGCGGGATTTTGAATATAAAGAGGTTCAAAAAATTATGCTTCCGGCTCCGGAGTAACGGGAGTAGTCGGTGTTGCTTCGGCTGAAGCGGCACTACCTTTCTCCTGCTGCTGTAATCTTTCTTTAATCTGCGCTAAAGCACCGAGGTCGCCTAAGGTTGGCTTCTCTACTTTACTTTGCACTGCCTTCACGGCCTTTTTGGTTTTGTCGGCTTCTACACGGGCTTCCTTGCGGGCAGCATCCTTTTCTTCCATCTGAGCCTGTTCCCAAATTCGGGCATGTGACACAACAATTCGTTTTTCGTTGCGATCAAATTCAATCACCATAAACTCCGCAGTTTCATCATCACCTACGCTCTTACCATCTTCTTTTCCAAGGTGACGGTTTGGAGCAAAGCCTTCTAAACCATAAGGCAATTGAATAATAGCGCCTTTATCATCTTTTCGGGTTACAGTTCCCTCATGGATAGAACCCACGGCGAATGTATCCTGTAAAGAATTCCAAGGATCTTCCTCTAATTGTTTGTGGCCTAATTGAAGCTTGCGGTTGTCCTTATCAATGCCTAAGATGATCACGTCAATGTTCTCACCAACTTTG
>JAQBNG010000250.1 GCA_028288675.1 Flavisolibacter sp.
ATTATATTTAGCTGAGATTTTTAACCAACAAACATCTTACGTTGATGAGCATAAAGCAAATTATATTAATCGGTGGAGCAACTTGTGTTCTTTATTCATGTATTGGATCAAGAACCACAACAAACAATTACACATTAAAGGAAACATCAAGAGAAGCTGAAGCTCATAAAACAAAGAAGGTACTGATAGTAGGGCATGGTGGCACAGGGACCCGTTTTTTTATGGAAAATCTCTCAGACGTTCTTAAGCAAAAGCTTCTGGTGAACCAGGTGGAAGCCGAATTTGAGTTTCTTGGGTTTAAAGAGCAAGTCGAAAAAAAGTTGATGGATATACTATCTCGTGAAGGTCATGATGCCGTACTTCATTTTAAACCAACTGGTGATGAACTGAACCCAATCGTTGTAGATGACTATAATGCTTCACCAAGGGGCGCAAGTATTAATATGCAAACAACGGCGGTCAGGTTTACCCAGGATTTTGTGGTTTCTTTTTATGCTAAAGAAAGTAATAAGGCTGTATGGACAGCTACCTTAAGTACTAACCTGGATTCCCGAAATGAAAAATTTTATAACCGTATAGCCGATGACATCTTAAGATACCTGCAAAAAGACTTTTTGTAATATTTCTCATCTAAGGTCTTTGCGTGCTGGCTGCACTCATTGATTTTTTGTGTCGATGAATTCCAGGTCGGCGCAAAGCTGGCTACACGAGAGACTCCTCGTTAAAGAAGTAAATATTGACAGCAGGTGACGTGCTCCTTATTCACTCGTTTGGGCAAATGTCACGGGTTGCTCATGATACTCTTTCATCTTTCGGTTATGTGATGATGCCGGGATCCACTTTGGCGAACGCCTGATAATATCTACTGCAATTTTATCGAAATCTTTATGGAGTGAGGATGTGACTTCTACTTCAGAGACCGAGCCGTCTTCATTAACTGCAAAGCGAACAAGCACGGTAGACTGGCCGTCGATTGTGAATTTATATTGTGCTGGAAAGTAGATATGATCACTTAGATATTTGCCCCAGGCTTTCATACCGCCCGGAAAGCTGGCTTTTCCGTCATTGGTGGTTGTATCTGTCTGACGAACGCCTTTTTTATCAAAATATTCTTTGTCAACGAGCTTGTTATTGTCAAAGATTTCCGACGATGCCGGCTGGCCATTGCTATGGAAGTATTTCCATCTGCCCTGCTTTTTAAAACCAGGTGCGTAAAGGCCAGCCACGGAAGGATAACCATTCTCCCACCAATTAACAGTGATCCCGCTGCCATCCGGATGGATCACTGTTGAATCGGCCATGTAGCCGTTAACGTGCCATCCCAGCCGGGTGCCCATCACCCCATCACCCATCCTTCAATTGTGTAAGTAGCGAAGGAAATGAATGACTATATTTTAAGACTGCTGGCCGTAGTTTGCAACTACGGCCCGTCAATTAACAAGATTGTCAATAGCCGTTGATAGCTTTTAAAAGAAGATGCAACTGTTTACTGCGGGCAAGATGCTGTAGTAAAAGATAGGCCTGAGTTGCAAACTCAGGCCAGCAATTCTATAATTTGATTTGTACTACTGGTTCTTAAAAGAAGGTTGAAGAACACTACGGATAGCCTGGTTAGATTGGACTCATCGCTACAGGTTTGCTATGCCAATGAGTTCCCGCACAACGCAAAAGCCTGCCACACGGGAGACTCATCGGATAAGCAAATTTTATTTTCTTATGAGTATGGCACCCTTGCCCGACGTGGGGATTATTTGCGTTCCAACAGACTGTGTTGTATAACGTCCGCCGAAGCTTACGCCGGCCATCTCCTTATTAATCATAATATTTCCGCCACCCGCTGCCACTACATTAGCGCCCCCGGCCGCTACTACATTTGCTCCACCTGCCGCTACTGCGTTGGCGCCACCTGCGGCCACTACATTGCCACCGCCCGCTGCTACTACATTTACAGCTACCTGCTTGCCATCGATAAAAAAACCAGTAGCGATATTGCCGTTATACGGTGCTGTTTTTACCTGCAGATTAATTTTAGCTATTGATTTCTGATATTCCTGTATAAACCCTTTTAGTTGTTCGTAACTGGTCCAGGAACCACTATTATAATTGTTGATATTTAGCTCCCAGGCATTTGGCTTACGTTTATATAGTTCCTGGTAAATTTTAAAGACCCATGGATCGCCTTGCAAAACCGGCATTGTTGCCGCAGTGTTATTGGAAGCACTTTTAGTACTGTTGTAATTTTTAATGTACTTCACTAATTCCTCGTAACTGCTCCAGGAACCATTATTGTAATTTTTTATAGAACACTCCTCCGGCGTTGCGGCCCTGCCGTATAATTGCTTGTAAGCCTGGGTAATCCAGGGGTCGCAGGTTTGAGCTTTTAAACTAGTTACCTGCAGGCTTGCAGATAAAAGAAGAAGGCAGAAAGCTTTCTGTTTCATAAGTACGTTAATTTGATTAGGGCACGAAAATAGAAATTTTTCTGTCACTATATAGCTCGCCGGGCTTTCCCCGATGAGTCTCATCTTAGGACCTTGTGTGTTTGGCTAGATTCATCGTTTTTGTTGCGGCGTGTTTCTATGGCAATGAGTCCCTGCTCTGCGCAAAGCCATCGGTACGGAAGACTCATCGGGGAAAGAGCAAAAGCAACCGCCGTTCAACTGCCTGGATGATTCACTTGCTTTTCTATAAGGGATTTCTATTTTGAGTCAACTGCTCCGCCAGTCCTAAAAGAAGTCCTTCGGGACCACGTATATAACAAAGCCGGTATAGGTCCTCGTACTTCACCACTTCACCAACAAGCTGTGCACCTATTTTTTGCAGCCTCGCAAGAGTATCATCAATATCTGCCACGGTAAACATGGCACGCAGATAGCCAAGTGCATTTACAGGTGCCTGGCGGTGATCGGCTATAACGGTTGGTGTGATAAACCTGGATAACCCTTCGTTATGCGTAGTGTTGTTAAATAAGGTCAACTTGCAGCAACAGTGATTCATTGCTTACATACGCTTTTGCGCTACTGTATAAATAGTCTTCAGGTCTTTCCACAAGCCCTGCTTCTACCGGGTTGTTATGAATGTAAGAAAGCTTTTGAACCGTAAATACAGGGCTGTAACATTCTTTCGGCTGGTTGTCTTGTCGCCAGAATTGATAGGTCTTATTTCTTGAATTTGTGTCGCCTTTCTCTTCAAAGATCTTTAGCATCCAATCTTTACGGCTTTCCTGTTCATTGGCTTTTATGGCAGCAATAATTTGTTTGGAAGTAAACTTTTTAAAGTCACGAAGGATGTCTGATAAGTTATTCTCTTTTGCTGATGCCAGCAAATGCACATGGTTGCTCATGACGACCCATGCATGAAGCACTAAACCTTTTTGTTCCTGGCAATGCCGCAGGCTATCTATTAGTATATCACGGTAAGCTTTTCTTGTAAATACATCTACCCATTCCACTACCGCAAACGTGATGAAATGGATCTGCTCCTTGTTCCGGATCTTGTAACCGCCAATGCTCATAATTGTTTTTGGTTGATTCTTAAACTTACAGCAATTTGATGGCAGAAGCAATAAGCATAGCCTGCCTGTAATGCCTGGCGGTAGTTTAGGATTGCTGGCCGTAGTTTGTAACTACGGCCCGTTAAAATAAAAGACTGTCAATGACAGTTAAAAGTCTTTAAATCAATGATACTATTGTTTACTGTTGGTAAGATGCATTAGTAAAAGATTGGCCTGAGTTGCAAACTCAGGCCAACAGTTTATAATATGGAAAACACTTTGGACATCAGAGGAACACTACGGATAGCAGGGCCAGCAATCCTATAATTTGATTTGAACTACTATTGGCAAATTTTTAGAACTGGTTTGATTGAAGAACACTACGGATAGCAGGGTTTGGCTCATGTTGTTTGTACATTAACTTACGGCAACTATTTTAAGCTGCTATCAACGACTATACAACCTGTAATGCCTGATTATATTTTAGGCTGAAACAAAAGACTGAAAATAAGAAAACTGACTGTAGTATAGAATTGCTGACTTGAGTTTGCAACTCAAGTCCGTTTATAATAAAGACTGCTGAAAACCAACAAAACGACTTTAGTTTAATGCTGTTTAAAGCTTAGGCCTGAGTTACAAACTCAGGCCAGCAATTCTATAATTTGATTTTTACTATTGATTAGAAGAAGGAAGGGTGAAGAACACTACGGATAGCAGGGTAAGGAAATGAATGACTATATTTTAAGACTGCTGGCCGTAGTTGGCAACTATGGCCCGTTAATTAACAAGATTGTCAATAGCCGTTGGCAGCTTTTAAAAGAACATGCAACTGTTTACTGCGGGCAAGATGCTGTAGTAAAAGATAGGCCTGAGTTGCAAACTCAGGCCAGCAGTTCTATTATTTGAAGAACACTACTGATAGCAGGGGCCAGCAATCCTATAATTTGATTTGAACTACTATTGG
>JAQBNG010000010.1 GCA_028288675.1 Flavisolibacter sp.
GGGGCTGGGGTAGTTTTATGGATGGTTATTTTGACACCACTAAAATTTCCGTTCGTAACCATGCTATCGGTGGCCGAAGCAGTCGGACTTTTATTACAGAAGGCCGTTGGGATAAAATAATGGCCGACCTGAAAAAAGGCGATTATGTCATCATGCAGTTTGGTCATAATGATAGCGGCCCGCTTGATGATACAGCCCGTGCCCGTGGTACCATAAAAGGCATTGGCGATGAATCAAAAGAGGTTTATAATCCCATTATGAAAAAACAGGAGGTAGTGCATACGTATGGCTGGTATATGCGCAAGTATATCCAGGATGCAAAAGCCAGAGGTGCTATAGCTATTGTTTGCTCGCCTATTCCACGGAACGATTGGAAGGAAGGAAAGGTTAGTCGTTCTGCTGATAGCTATACTAGATGGGCAAAGGAAATTGCAGAAGCAGAAGGTGTTCCCTTTATTGATTTGAATAGCCTGGTAGCCACAAAGTATGAAGCAATGGGTGCAGATGCGGTAAAGCCTTTCTTTCCTGTTGACCATACGCATACCAACATTGACGGAGCCAAACTAAATGCGCAGATTGTTATAGATGCATTGAAGGAAGCAAAGGCCGGCGACTTGAAAAAGTTTATGAGATAAATTCTAAAAGTCAAAAGTTTATGAGGTTTTACAAGTCGCTTTATAATTTGAAGCCGCTACCAAAACATAGAAGATTTTTTAAGACGCCTTGTGATTTAGGGATGTCAACAAAACCTTCTATGTTTCTTCTTTTCACCCTTCTCTCCTTAAACCTCTTAGCACAAAAAATAGACCGTAAAGCTTTAGTGCAACGCCATAATGTAGTCGTTACAAAAGCCGATACTTTATCGTCATTAACTGTTGGCAATGGCGGTTTTGCTTTTACAGTGGATGTAACCGGGCTGCAAACTTTTCCGAAGGAATACAGCAAGGGAATGCCATTGGGTACGCAAAGCGAATGGGGCTGGCATAGCTTCAGTGATACCGTTGGTTACAAACGGGAAGAAGCGTTGAAGCCTTATCACGTAAATGGCCGCGACATTACCTACATGGTTCAGGTAAAAGAACCGGAGCATGCAAAGAAAGCAGCAGATTGGTATCGTCAAAATCCCCATCGTTTGCAGTTAGGAAATATTGGTTTTGAATTGTTGAAGAAAGACGGTTCACTTGCGACACTTGATGATATAAAAAACATTCGACAGGAGTTAAACCTTTGGACAGGGGAAATCAAAAGTCATTTTACATTGGAAGATATACCTGTTGATGTATCAACCGTTTGTCATGATATAAAGGATGCAATTGGAGCGAAAATTAGTTCTTCATTAATTGCAGAAGGAAGGTTGAAAGTCAAAGTTGTTTTTCCTTATCCGACAGGAGCGTGGACGGATGAAGGAGCCAATTGGTCGGATGATGATAAACATAAATCCGAATTAATGATTAATACAAACCGTACTGCGATTATAGAACATCAATTGGATTCAACCGTCTATTATGCAGATGTATGGTTTGGCAGCAACGCTTTAGTTAGTCAAAAAAAAGGACACGGTTTTTTAATTGAGCCAGGCAAAGCCCAAAGTAATTTTGAATTCAGTTTATCTTTTATTTCACTTCTTACATCTCATACTGCCGCTACTTATGAGCAAACTAGATCGGGCAGTGAAAATAGTTGGAAAACTTACTGGCAACGCGGCGGCGCTATAGATTTTTCCGGCAGCACAGATAAGAGAGCATTTGAACTGGAACGAAGAATTATTCTCTCTCAATACCTTATGAAGACACAGGAGGCAGGATACTATCCTCCACAGGAAACCGGTCTTACGTACAACAGTTGGTTTGGCAAACCCCATTTGGAAATGCACTGGTGGCATGCAACGCATTATGCTTTGTGGGGACGAGTTGAATTGCTGGAAAAAAGTTTAGACTGGTATAAAAAAGTATTTCCTATTGCTAAAGACATTGCAAAGCGGCAGGGCTTTGAAGGTGCACGCTGGCAAAAGATGACAGATAATACAGGTGAGGAAACACCTTCATCGGTTGGTGCATTACTTATCTGGCAGCAGCCGCATTTTATTTATTTCGCGGAGCTTTGTTATCGGGATAAAGCAGATAAGAAAGTTTTAGATAAATACAAGGAGCTTGTCTTTGCCACCGCCGATTTCATGGCTTCATTTCCTTATTACGACAGCATAAAAAAGCGCTACATCCTTGGTAAAGGATTAATACCGGCACAAGAGCGTTTTAAGGCAGAAGAGACGTTCAATCCGACGTATGAACTGGTGTATTGGAGGTGGGCATTGACCATTGCACAAGAATGGCGTGAACGTTTAGGAATGCCACGGAATAAAAAGTGGGATGCAGTATTACAGAAGCTGTCACCACTACCTGTTCAGGATAATTTATACTTAGCTGCCGAAAGTGCAACTGATTCTTATACCAATCCAGAATACAAAACAGATCATCCATCTGTATTGGCTGCATTAGGTGTAATGCCTTCAACCGGCCAGGTAAATAACGGCATCATGAAAAATACTTTTGATTGGGTGTGGAAGAACTGGAGTTGGAAAGATACCTGGGGCTGGGATTTTCCGATGACTGCTATGACAGCAACAAGGTTAGGAATGCCGGACAAAGCTATTGATGCATTGCTAATGCCAATTAAAACCAATACCTATTTAGTTAACGGGCATAATTACCAGGATGATCGCTTGCGCATTTATATGCCGGGCAATGGCGGCTTACTTGCCGCTATTGCAATGATGGTAG
>JAQBNG010000017.1 GCA_028288675.1 Flavisolibacter sp.
ATTAATTGATGGATTCGGCTTTAGCAGCGCTTATAATTTTTTGCAGGATTCGTTAAAATTGCAACCTATAAGCTTATACTTACGAAGCACATTGTTTGAAAAATTAAGCATCTCTGCACAGGCGCAATTAGATCCTTATGCAACTGGCCCCAGCGGGCAATCCATTAATCGTTTTGTGTGGCAAGGGGGGCGGTTTACTCCCGGCCGTTTTACTGGTGGAAGCATTTCTGCTTCTACATCTTTTCAAAGCAAATCAAAAGATGGGGAAGAAGGGAAAAAGACTGCTGCTAATAACAACATTACCGACCCAACGCTTTTAGGAGATCAGCAACGGCTGATGGATTATATGCAAAGAAACCCCGCCGAATTTGTGGACTTTAGTATTCCCTGGTCAATAAACCTTTCATACTCATTAACCTTGAACCGCACTTTGAAACCAGATTATAGTGGTTACAATTCCAGCGTATCATCAAGTATAAACTTTAATAACAGCTTTAACCTAACACCTAAGTGGAACTTCAGCACTAATGGTTTCTACGATTTTAACACGGCTCAACTAACCATGTTCACGATGAGCATTTCCCGTGAAATGCACTGCTGGCAGATGTCCATTAACGTAACTCCCATTGGTCAATTTCAATACTTCAACATTACCATTAGTCCAAAATCTTCTGTGCTGAGAGACCTAAAAGTAAACAGGACAAGATCGTTTTACAATTATTAAAAAGACTTCTTTGGGTGATTCCTTATTGCTTTACGCTGATTAGAGCAGGGTCGAATCTCAGGTTACTAAAAAGTTACGTTTCCAAATTGGCTTACGGCTGAGGGTTACCTTTTCTGAAAAAATGTATTAACCCGCAGAATACAATCAAACTGTAATATGAACCGGCTTTGTAACTGACATTTCCGGTTACCTGTTTATTTAAAACAAAACTAAAAATATAAAAATGGTACAGAAGACCTATTTCAAAACAAAAGATTATTGCAAAGTAAAATTTTCTTTTACCGCTGAAAATGCAGAAGTCATTGAAATCGTAGGATTAAACAGCGACTGGAAAAAATCTATTATAATGAGCAGGAAAAAAGATGGCAGTTTCAGTGCTGACGTCAATTTGCCAAAGGATAGCAAACACGAGTTTAAATACCTTGTTAACCAATCTGAGTGGTTAAACGAACCTGAAGCTGACAAACACCAGGTGAATGAATTCGGCGGAACCAACAGCGTTATTATTCTTTAAGAAATAACAACATAAATTTTCTCACATCCATTTCCCCGGCAACAAAGGTTTTTGGAAGACTTTTAGTACCGGGGTACTGGCATTCTAAGAATACCTGTTGGTAAGAATCATTTATGCTCTAAATAATAGCGGCTCATTATTTCAAACGCCTCCTCCTTCAACTCTGGCACTGTTCGGCCGCTAACCGCAATTTCTGGTAGAAAGTGCATCTCGACTTTAGTCGGCCAAAAGAAAAAAGTCTTGCGGGGCAAAACGTTTTCTGTATTAAAAATTAATGCGGGTATGATTGATTTACCGGCATCAACAGCTAATTTGAACGCACCATCATGAAAGCGTTGGAGCGGTTCGGCAGTTTTATTTCTTGTGCCTTCCGGGTAGATACACATATGCAACCCCAATGCTAATACTTCTTTCATTTTCAGGAACGAGGTGCGGCGGCTTTCTTCACTTTTTCTGTCTACCAGCACGCTGCCCCTTTTATATATAATGCCGAAAACGGGAATTTTTGCCATCTCGCTTTTTGCAATTGTACGATTTGCACCGGGGATAGCGGGAGAGGAGAGTGGCGGATCCATCAGGGACCTGTGATTACAGATGACTACATAATTCTGTCCCTTTTTAAAATTTTTCCTTCCCTTTATTACCCTGCGTACACCAATCAGTATAAAAAAAAGAGTCATCCACCGTGAGTAAAAGAAGTAAGCGATTTTTGAAAGTTTTGGTTCGGGCCACAAGCCAGCTAATCCCATGGGAATAACGAATACAAACAGCGTAATCACAAATACAAGCAAGGCCCACAACGCCATTACACGGCCTACAATATTTTTAAGAAAGTTCATTGCGCAAAGATGGGAGGAAACAGAATACAGGAGACAGGAGTCAGAATTCAGGAGTTAAAACCCGAAGCATGGAAACATAAAATCGGAGAAAGAGTGAAAATCTTTTTTCAAACTTATGCATTCAGTGTCTGGTATCAAACGTTGAAATCTTCCGGCGCAAACGACCCTTTACTGACTAGTATATCCTGACTCCTTTCCTAAATCGCCCAGTCAATCGGGTCTTTACCATGCTTAACAAAATACTCGTTGGTTTTAGAAAAATGCTGGCAGCCGAAAAATCCATTATGTGCAGCCAGTGGCGATGGATGCGCCGCTTTTAATATGTAATGTTTTTTTGTATTGATCAATGCGGTTTTTTCCTGGGCAAACTTCCCCCACAATAAAAAAACAACCCCTTCTTTTAATTCCGAAACTTTTTGGATCACCGTATCGGTGAAATGATGCCAGCCAATTTTTGAATGACTCATAGGTTCACGGGCACGAACTGTTAGCGATGCGTTCAATAATAAAACTCCCTGCTGCGCCCATTTTGTTAAGTTGCCGGATCTAGGGATAGGGGCGCCGGTATCGTCATGTATTTCTTTAAAGATATTTACAAGGGATGGGGGTGCCGGAACACCGTTCTGCACCGAAAAGCTTAAGCCCATCGCCTGTCCCGGTCCATGGTAAGGGTCTTGCCCTAATAGCACCACTTTCACCTTATCAAAAGGTGTTTGTTCAAAGGCGTTGAAAATTAAAGAACCGGGTGGATAAATAGTTTTCCCCTGTTCTTTTTCTGTTTTTAAATGTTCAGTTATCCCTTTAAAATATGGTTTCTTAAATTCATCTTGCAACACTTCTCTCCACGAGGCTTCTATTTTTACATTCATTGATTTAGGTTTTATAAAAGCAAGACAAACATGTTGACTGTTGGCGGTACATTTTATAGTTGGTAAAGATAGTTTGTGATGAAGAGTTGCTGATACTCATCAATCACCGCTAACATTTGTTAAGATTACGCAGCAAAAACATTGCTGATAAGAAAAAGTAAAAGGGCTAAACGGTTTTTACATTTTCTTTGCCCAGGTAATTAAGGATGCTTATGAGAAATATATCTCTTCGGTTATCCTCTATTTTTAGCATTCATTCAAAAAAATTTTTTTTATGCAGACTACCATTGAAAAGAAGGATGGCAAACTTGGGGTATTGATTCCCGGCCTGGGCGCGGTGGCTACAACTTTAATTGCAGGCGTAGAGGCCGTAAAAAAAGGAATCTCTCAACCAATTGGCTCCCTCACGCAAATGGGCAATATTCGTTTAGGAAAAAGAACGGAGAACCGATATCCCAAGATCAAAGATTTTGTACCGCTGGTAGATTTGGAAAATATCGTTTTTGGCGGATGGGATGTTTATAGCGATAATGTATTTGAAGCGGCAAGTAAGGCAAAGGTATTGGAGCCGATGTTATTGCATGCTGTAAAAGCAGAGCTTGAAGCAATTGTACCAATGAAGGCTGTATTTGATAAAGGCTACATTTCCAACCTTGATGGTGAGCATGTAAAAGAGGCGGCTACTAAAGCCGACCTGGCTAAGATGCTGATGGATGATATTGAAAATTTTCGCGATGCCAATGATTGCGACAGAGTAGTGATTGTTTGGTGCGGGTCAACCGAGAAATATATCGAAGTATCTGAAGTGCATCTCACGATGGAGAACTTTGAAGAGGGCTTACGAAATAATGACCCCGCTATCGCTCCTTCCATGATATATGCGTATGCTGCACTTAAATTAGGCGTTCCGTTTGCCAATGGCGCTCCTAATCTTACCTGCGATATACCTGCACTTGTTGAACTTGCTAAAGAGACCGGTACCCCCATTGGCGGTAAAGATTTTAAAACTGGCCAAACCCTGATGAAAACAATTCTGGCTCCGGGACTTGCTGCCCGTGCTTTAGGAGTTAAGGGTTGGTTCTCCACTAATATTTTAGGTAACCGTGATGGTTACGTGCTTGACCATCCTGATAATTTTAAAACTAAAGAAGTTTCCAAACTGAGTGTTCTGGAAGATATTTTTCAGCCGGAACATAACCAGGAATTATATGGTGAGCTGTACCATAAAGTACGCATCAATTATTATCCTCCTCATGGTGATAATAAAGAAAGCTGGGATAACATTGACATCTTTGGTTGGCTGGGTTACCCTATGCAGATCAAGATCAATTTTCTTTGCCGCGATTCTATTTTGGCTGCCCCGATTGTGTTAGACCTTGCTTTGTTCATGGACCTTGCAAAACGCTCTGGCATGTCGGGTACACAGGAGTGGTTGTCATTTTACTTCAAGTCACCGCAAACAGCGCCGGGCCTGCGTCCGGAGCATGATATTTTTAAGCAATTGATCAAGTTGCAAAATACCCTGCGCCATATGATGGGCGAAGATTTAATCACACATCTTGGTTTAGATTATTACCAGGATTTGGTAGAAGCATTGTAATAAGGATAGTATGGATTTTGCAATCATTGCGGCAGGCGAAGGGTCAAGACTGAAGGAAGAAGGGTTTTTATACCCGAAGCCTATGGTACAGTTGGAAGGCCTGCCAATGATCCATCGCCTTATCAATATTTTTTTACGAAATAATGCTGAGCGTATTTTTATCATTATCAATGAACATTCCGCAGAGCTTGAGTTTTTTTTAAATACTCTGGTTTTGCCGATACCAATGACCATAATTAAAAAAGATACGCCTAGTTCCTTTCATAGCTTTTTTGAGCTTATGCCTCACCTGGTTAACGATAAATTTTGTGTTACCACGGTTGATACGGTTTTTGGTGAAGATGAGTTTAGTGCTTACATCGAAGCATTTAAAAATTCTTTAGAGCTTGATGGGTTAATGGCGGTTACTTCTTTTGTAGATGATGAAAGTCCGCTTTATGTAACTACCGATTCTGATTTAATGATTACTGGCTTTGATGATGAGGAAAGCGCAGGTGCGGCTTATGTATCTGGCGGAATTTATTGTTTAAGCAGTAACGTTTTCCCAACAGTAAAAAAGGCAGCGGGAGCCGGTGTAAACCGAATGCGAAATTTTCAGCGTTCACTTATAGCTGATGGGTTATCAATCAAAGCATACCCGTTTTCTAAAATTATTGATATTGACCACGTGAGTGATATTCAGGTTGCAGAAAAGTGGCTGGAAGCCTAGCCTGACCTTGCCCACTGGAAGGTGGGGTGGCCGGCTGTTTGCGTAAGGGATAGAAGCGGTTACCCCGCTGAAGGTTTGTGGGTTGGGCTTGTGGCGGAGTAGCAGCGGATAGCCCGGCCCGAGGCTTTGCGAGGGTACGCCCAAATTGAACTCTTATAATTCAACAGTGTTTATTTAAAATATATGTTTGATTTTGCCGGAATAAAAAGAAGCCTGGAGTTTTCTCCCAACCATCGCGGGAATGATAACGCCATTTTTACATTGACTGTTGATGAACTAAAAAAATTGGGTTGTAGCGTAACGCTTTACTCCGAAGATGATCTATTGTTAGCCGAGAGTGTGGAGGAGCAATATATATTCACCATGTCGCGCAGTAAGCCATCGGTGCAAAAGCTTCAGCGGTTGGAAAAAGAAGGTAAGACAGTTATTAACTCTGCCTTTGCAATCGAAAATTGTTTTAGGGCAAATATGACGGCGTTGCTTATCGAGAACGGCATACCGTATCCAAAAAGTTTTATTGTACCCACAGCGAAACGTAGCTGCCAGATTTTGGAAGAGTTAGGCGGTAAAAATTTTTGGATCAAGCGTGGCGACTTTCATGCCATTCATAAAGAAGATGTAAGCTTTGCACACACCCCATCGCAGGCAAATGATATTTTAAAAGAGTATAGTCTCAGAGGTATTGGAGAAGCCGTTCTCTCGGAACATTTATATGGCGACCTGGTAAAATTTTATGGAGTAAGAGGCACCGATTTCTTTCATTGGTTTTATCCATATGAGTTCAATCATAGTAAATACAATGCGGAAGTAATTAACGGCGCAGCCAATTATTATGATTTCAGCATAGAGACTTTAAAAAGCTGCGGCCATCATGCCGCAGAAGCATTAGGCGTTTTTATTTATGGCGGTGATGCTATCATTTCCCGTACAGGTGAAATTCATATAATTGATTTAAACGACTGGCCAAGTTTTGCACCTTGCCGCGAGGAAGCTTCTTACCATATTGCACAGTGCATTTATAAAAAAGCAAGTGTACATTCCAACATTTCAGCTACTCTATAATCAGTATTCTTACTTTTAGTCTTATTTATTTTTCTTATGCCGGAACTAAAAAAGAAAGTAACACTTGAATCAACACTAAAGTCAGCCGACACAGAGGAATTCATTGATATTTATTTCTACCGCCCTATCGGGTTTAGATGGGCATTGCTTTTTCGCCACCTGGGTATAACACCTAACCCTGTTACTGTTGCCAGCATTTTTATAGGTATGATTGCCGGCGTTTTTTTTTATTACGAAGACCTTAAGACCAATGTAATTGGTATGCTGCTGCTGATGCTGGCAAATTCATTAGACAGTGCTGATGGACAGTTGGCCCGTATGACAGATAATAAATCAAGGCTGGGACGATTGCTTGATGGCCTTGCCGGTTCTTTTTGGTTTATTGTTATTCATGTAGCGTTGTGTTTACGATTGCAAAACCAGGGATTTGGTTCGTGGATATGGGTGCTTGGTATTGCCTCAGGCTTATCGCACATGTTGCAGGCCCAGCAAGCAGATTATTACCGCAATGTTCATTTGTATTTTATCAAGGGCGCAAATGGAAGTGAACTGGATAACAGTGCCGATCTGAAAACAGCATTAGACAAGCTTTCATGGAAACTTAATTTTTGGAAAAAGCTGCCACAGGCTTTTTATCATAACTACACAAGGCAGCAGGAAGTTCTTTCGCCAAAGCTGCAAAAGTTGATGGCAGTTATACGCAGCCGTTTTCACAATAACCTGCCGGCATGGCTTGTTACCGAGTTCAGGGAAGTTCATAAGCCGCTGATGAAATATACCAATATCGTTCAATTTAATACGAGGGTCATCTTCCTGTTCTTCTGCATTTTCATTAACAAACTATGGTTGTATTTTATTTTCGATATTGTTGTTTTAAATACGGTTATGATTTATATGATTGTAAAGCAGGAAGGGATCAGTAACCATTTTTATAAAAAGCTAATGCTTCCTCCTGTTTAAAAAGTCAAGGGAAATTTATAAGCTCTTTTGTTACACAATTTATGAGAGGTAAAGTCTACAATATAGTATCGCTTATCATTGGGCTTGGTACACTGGTTTATATGTTATACGAAATTGGCTTGCCTGTTATATGGGACAATATTTTAGTAACGGGTATATGGTTTGTTCCGGTTATCGGAAGCTGGTTTATTATTTACATTTTAAATGCTCTTGCTTTCCGGGAAATCATTTACGAAAAAAAATTGCCTCAGACGGCTGTTTCGTTTTTAACGGTATTACAAATTACCATCACAGGGTATGCTATAAATTATATCACGCCTTTTGTTGCGTTAGGTGGCGAGCCTTACAGGGTACTTCAATTACAAAAGCAGATGCCCGCTAATAAAGCGGCATCCTCTGTATTGCTTTACTATATCATGCACGTTTTTTCGCATATTGTTTTTTGGATCGTTTCCATAGGGCTGATCCTTTTTCTTTACCCTACTAAAAATGTTTTGATTAGTTGCTTACTTACCGCTTGCGTGTTTTATTTTTTAGTGTACTGGATACTAAATAAATATAAAGGAGGCTTACTGATTCAAACCTTCCAGGCCTTGCAAGGGGTACCATTTTTAAAACGAAAAGTGACCACCTTTGTTGAGAAAAAGCAAGACAACCTGCAGGAGATCGACCAGCATATTATTGAGCTGTTTCAAAGACGAAAGGTTACGTTCTATGCCTCACTTTTTTTTGAGTTTATGGCCCGTGTCGTCGGTTGCCTGGAGCTATATTTTATTGCATTGGCTTTACACGTTGACATAAGTTTTTTGGATTCAGTAATTATTAGTGCGGGCTCATCGCTGTTTGCAAATCTTGTTTTTTTTACTCCCATGCAGCTTGGATCAAGAGAGGGAGGTTTTGTACTGGCATTAAAAAGCATTGGCATGGCCGCCAGCGTGGGTATGTTTATGAGCCTTGTAACCCGCATCCGGGAGTTAGTTTGGATCTTTATCGGGTTGCTTTTTATTCCGATAAAATCACGTCGTTAAGAAGTGATATACTGCTTTTATCCCTTGTAAACTTATTTACGCTTACTTACAATTACTTTAAATTTTAGAGAGGCAATGATTAAAGGTGTACTTATAGATTACGGAGGTACGATTGATACCAATGGTGTTCATTGGGGCGAGGTATTATGGAACGCATACCTGGAGTATAAAATACCTGTTTCAAAAGAAGCATTCCGGCAAGCCTATAGTTATGGAGAGAGAGCCTTAGCGATAAAACCCCTGGTAAAACCCGGTCATAATTTCTTAGATGTTTTAACCATAAAGTTGGGTGAGCAATTTTCTTTCCTTCATGATAATGGCCACCTTAAAAACGATGGTTTTTACACAAGCCTCATTCCAAAAATGGCAAACCGCTGCAACAACTTTGCAGCTCAATGCATTGCTGACGCAAAGCCGGTGTTGCACAAAATGTCAGCGCAATATCCTATGGTAATGGTGTCAAATTTTTATGGCAATATTCAATCTGTTTTAACCGGTTTCGGCATACTCAATTACTTTACAAAAATTGTTGAATCATCAGTCGTAGGTTATCGCAAGCCCGACCCGCAGATATATACAATAGGAGTGGAAGCACTCGCTTTACCGGCTGCAGATTGTGTAGTAATTGGCGACTCTTATGCAAAGGATATAGAACCCGGTAAACTCGCAGGCTGTCAAACTATTTGGCTGAAAGGCGAAGGGTGGGAGAGCGACCCGGTATCTCCTGTATTTGCTGACAAGATTATTAAGAGTTTTGCAGAGCTTGACCGTATCCTATGCCTTTAGGTCTTAGAACAAAAATCCCTTTCTTTATTTTATAATGAGATACAAACTTCAGCATGTACTGACGAATCTCTAAAGTCCATGTGAACGGCATAATAATTTCTACAAAAAGCTCTTGCATATTCATTTGCAGCGGACGTTTCAAGTCCATTACTTACGGAATTCCTACTTAATCTTTTGTACTGCCGGGCAAAACCAAGAGCTTCTTTCCAATCCATATAAAATTTTATATTAATTTATGTTGTAAAAGCAATGAACTGTTTTTATATTTAAATAATTGTTGAACTGTATTAATTTAGATTAAGGCCGTTCAATTTTTTCTTATAAAATTTTCCGGTTCAATTTATCCTTGGCAGAACCTGGTTTTTAATTCAGTTTATACAGATATAGTACCTTGATTAGCGTGTGTTGAAATCAGGCATGCTTATGAAAACGGGTTATTTATTATCACGTTTTTTAAATAAGAACTATATGCCTGAGATCGTTAAACATGCTATTCATTTTTCAAACAATCATTCAGCCCTTGCTGTTCTTCCAACTGCTGATAATACTGTTGAGGAAATTATCCAGGCATTAGGTATCTCATCTCCAAAAGCTGTTATACTGGTTATTGGCGGCGCTGATGACCTGGATGAAAAACTTATTCCACGCCTCACACAGTTATATGGCCGGGGCATAGGAAGAGCGGCTGTAGACGTAAAGGCTTTGATCATTGATGGCGGTACGGCTGCCGGCGTGATGTCTTTAATGGGTGAAGGAGTTGCTGCGCATGGCTACCAGGCCGCCTTACTTGGTGTATCTCCTTTGAACAAGGTTTATTATCCAGGAAGCACTCTTACGGATGGTGTTTCTCTAGAGCCAAATCATTCTCATTTTGTATTGGTAGAAGGAGACAAATGGGGAAGTGAAACTGCAATGCTATTTGGTCTTTTAAATGGGCTAACCGCCAAAGCTTCGGATGTCAGTAATCAAAGCCTGAAAATACCCGCTGTGGCAATATTGGCGGGTGGTGGTGCTGTTTCAAAAACTGAAGTACTTCGTGTGGTTAGGAAAAACCTTCCTTTACTTATTGTAGAAGGCAGTGGCGGATTTGCAGATGAAATAGCTGAAGCTTTCAAAGAGAAAGATTTGCAAATTGACGATCCTGTAATGGCTGAAATCATTGCTGATGGTGAACTGCATTTTCACTTATTAAACAACTCGGTTAAAGGCATCGAGCGACTGATCGTACGGGAACTGGAAAGTGATAAAGTGCTATTACAGGCTTGGGAAACCTTTGCTAATTACGATCAGAATGCAAACATTCAGCAAAAGAGGTTTGACAGGTTACAGTTAGCTATAATTACTATAGGTGTACTTGGTGTTGCTTTAGTAATCATACAACAGGTATTTGCTCCGCGTGAAGCAAATGGTGACTTAAGGCGTGCCGATTTAAAAGCAGTTGGCTTTATCTGGTGGGCAGTCTATCACATGTTGATCATCATCCCGATACTTTTAACCATCCTTGTAACAGCAACTAATCGTTTTAAACAAGGCAATAAATGGCTCCTGTTAAGGGCTGGTGCTGAATCTATCAAACGGGAAATTTACCGTTACCGGACAAGGGCTATGCATTATGTAAATAATGGCGAACAGCAATTGGCTAAAATGGTAGAGACAATCACCCGTCGTACAATGCGCACTGAGGTAAATCTTTCGGCCCTGGTTCCTTACGATAAAGAAAAGGGTTTCCCTCCTTATATGGATGCTGCACGCGGAGGTGATGATGGCTTTAGTTGTTTAACGCCAGACCGCTATGTAGAACTAAGGCTTGGTGACCAGCTCAGTTATTTTCAAAGCAAAGCTCCGAAACTGGAGAAGCAACTACGGTTGTTGTATTGGATGACTTTTATTGTTGGCGGTGCAGGATCTTACCTGGCGGCAATAGGTATGCAGGGCTGGGTGGCACTAACTACTTCAATTGTGGCTGCCTTCGGTACTTATCTTGGCTATCGTCAAACCGAAAGCACTCTTACAAAATACAACCAGGCCGCTACTGATCTTGCCAATGTAAAAGCATGGTGGAATGCACTCTCTGCAGAAGAACAGGCGCAACAGGTAAACATCAATTCACTTGTTGAACATACAGAGCAGGTACTTCAATCTGAATTAGACGGATGGATACAACAAATGCAAAATGCACTGGCTGATTTGCGTAAAGGCCAGGAGCCTCCCGGAGATTCTGAGGAAAATAAAGAGCCTGTAGCAAAAGAACAGCAACAGGCAGACAAGGTAAAGAAAGCTGCAAATGGAAATGGCAAGCAACAAACATCGATTGTAGTTCTAAAAGCAAACCAGGAACAGTCCGATGAAAACAACGCAAAGGCTGCTGAAGGTGCTGAAACTATACTTAAGCCTGTTGGACAATTTGAGTAGTAAGCCTGGTAACGGTTACTAATAAATGGACAGTTATGGCTAGCTATTAAAATAAAATTACTTGTACCCTTCCAACCAAATCTATTCATTCATCTAAATCTTAAATCATGATTTCCGAGAAACAATTTGCAGACAGCGCTAAAACTTTAAATGTAGAAGTTGCCGCCATTAAAGCCATTGCCGAAGTAGAAAGCAGCGGGGAAGGTCTGCTTGCAGATGGCAAACCTAAAATTCTTTTTGAGCCTCACATCTTTTGGAAACAGCTTAGAGCAAAAGGCATTGAACCATCTATGTTTATGGAAGAGAATCCGGATATCCTTTACCCAAAATGGAAGTCAGGCGCATATGGACCTGTTAGTAAACAGCACGACCGTTTGGAAAGAGCCAGTAAGATAAATAAGGAGGCTGCACAACTATCCGCCAGTTGGGGTAAGTTTCAGATAATGGGTTTCAACTGGAAGGCCTGTGGCGCCGCTTCGCTACAACAGTTTGTAGATGATATGAATAGTGAAGACGGCCATCTTCTTCGATTCACACATTATATTTTAAGCAGCCATTTAGATGATGAATTGCGTACGCATGACTGGGCTGGTTTTGCACTGGCTTACAACGGGCCACTATACCGGCGCAATAATTATGATACCAAACTTAAAGCTGCGTACACAAAATTTAAAAGCCAGGTATCTGTTTAAGCCCACCTTATTTATATGTAAAAAGCAACTCCTGTATTTGTTTAAAGTCAGGAGTTGCTTTATGTATCTGATTGATTATTATAATTAATATCTTAATATTATCTGGCCAAATCTCCATACCCAATTTACTTTCTGCAATAAACCAAACTAAAGCTTATGAATAAGATTATATCAGAACAAAGCGACTGGGATGAAGTTCTTGAATTCATTTCCGAGAAACAAATAACAGCAGTTTTAGGTAAAGAGATGTATAAGTTTAAAGAGGCCGGCCTGCTTTTGCCCTTTGATGAATACTTGTCGAAAGGATTGCTTGAATCAAATAAGGTAACCGATCAACCCGTCTTATCCCTCACTAAAGCGGTTAGTTACCTGGTGAGCGAAAGGAAAGTGAAATCAATGGATGTTACCAGGAAATTAAAATCCATGGTAAAAGAAATTAGTTTTGAATTTCCTTTGCTAACCCAGTTTTTAAGCATAGCTGATTTTGATTATTTTATTAATACTGCCGTTTATAATAATGTTCTGGAAAATACACTCGCCCAGATCAGAAGCCAAAAACCTACTTCTATCAACTTCTCTATTAATGAGCCATTCTCCGATTGCGACGATCTTGAAAAATTAAAAGAGCCTTTTGTCTTTAACGTGTTTGGCTCTTTGCTAAATACAGTTGATGCTGCCCTGAGCGAAGAAGACATGCTGGAATATGCCGGTTATTTTAAAGAGAAAATGAACAGTGCCGCTAACATTACCTCCGCATTGCGAAACCATAATTTATTGTTTATCGGCTGCGCATTTCCCGATTGGATGGTAAGGTTTGTTTTGCGCCTTTTGTCAAATGAACCCTTGCACGAATGGGGCAGCAAAAGAACGATCATTGTTGTAAACGACAGCAGCGATTTAAGAACAACACAATATGATTTTTTAAAGGCTTATGATGTTGTTACTTACGAGGGCAACACCAGTGATTTTGTTCAGGAACTTTCTTCAAGGTGGAAGCAAAAAAATCCGTCGGCGGTAAAAACAAAAAAGATATTTCTAAGCTATACTACAAAAGATAGGGAGGCAGTTGAAACGATGAAAAAAGCTTTAGAAGGAATAGCTAATGTTAGCTGCTGGTACGACAATCGCGAAATAGCACCCGGTGATGATTTTAAAACCGAGATCGCGAAAAATATAAAATCTGCTGATCTATTTATTCCTCTTATATCAGCCAATAGCTTAATACACAAAGATGGCTATGTACAACTGGAATGGTTTACTGCCGACAACGTAAATACGTTCCGCAAAATAGATGGTAACACCGGTAAATACCTTATGCCTGTGGTAATTGATGATACCAATCCGTATGATACCAACGTACCTAAATATTTTTCGGAGTTAAGCATTGGAAAAGTTCCGCAGGGAAACCCCGGGCAGGAATTTATTAACCAGGTAAGAGAATCGCTAAGTTTAGTTTAACCGATAATTATGCCATCACTAACTACAGAGCCTCTCGCAAAGAAGGACACATCCTTATTCATCGGGTTGCAATCTTATACCGAAGCCCAGTCGGATATTTTTTATGGAAGGGATGATGAAATAGACCGCCTAACCAATCTTGTAAAAGCGAATGCACTCACTATCGTTTTTGGCAAATCAGGAACCGGTAAAACCTCGTTGTTAAATGCGGGTGTGTTTCCGCGGTTGCGAAAAGATTACTGCCTGCCGTTTCGTATACGTCTTGAATTTGCCGATGACAGCCCTGACCTTGTAACACAGATTAAAAATATTTTAAAGACTGAGATAGATAAGTACGGGTTTAATGCAGAAGCATTTCCAGGTGCCGAAACACTATGGGAATATTTTCACCGTGAGCCATTATGGAATAGTGTTACGCCGATATTGATCTTTGACCAGTTTGAAGAAATTTTTACGTTAGGCAAAAAGAGCAATCATTTTGGTGCCACAGAGCTGGCCGAATTTTGGGAAGAGCTTGCCGATGTAATTGAAAACTCGATCCCCGAAAAGTTGAAGGACAAATTTTTAAACGACAAAGAAGGTATCGGGTATAGTTATAAGATCCAGAAAGTGAAAACCGTGTTTTCGTTCAGGGAAGAATACCTGCCG
>JAQBNG010000024.1 GCA_028288675.1 Flavisolibacter sp.
CGGACAAGGCCCGGCCAGGGCTGCGACTGACTTTTAAATGGAGGCCGCGGATATTTTGTCGTCGGATCTTCGAGTGCATCCGGGGCGGGCACACCATTAACCACCGGTCCGCTTCCTGCTAAAACCGGCGACACCATAAGCGTAGCAATCCCTGCTCCAATGCCGCCAATAACCTGGCGTCTGCTTATCACATTTTCATTTACCATGATGAATTTATCTTTTATATATTATGGAAAAAGGAAGTGTAACAATAAGAATGCCGTGCAGAGAAAAAGAGTTTTGTTGAGGCCTAAGAATATCGTTTAAAAAAAATGGCTGCACATGATGTTTACGCTTAATGATATTGTGGTTATTTCCATTTCCCGATCAGCATCTTATCCTGTGTTTTGTAGAGAGTGTGCAACGCATTTGCCGGATGTACAATAGTGCCATGTTGAGCTATTATCAGTTATTAAAACTCATCTGGAAGAGAAGCAGTTTGTTCTATCTTTAGTTTTATCAATAATCACAGATGAGGTTTAATAACAGCGATTACCTTCTACCTATCCTAATTGCATTTGGCATTCTCCTTTACAGTTGCACAAACCGAAATAAAACCACTAATAAACCAGCCTCGCAAAGTAACAGCGATTGGATTAACCTTTTCAATGGTACCAACCTTAATGATTGGACAGTTAAAATTCATCATCATGATGTAGGTGTTAATTACGGTAATACGTTCAGAGCTGAAGATGGTATGATCAAAGTAAGATATGACCAATACGATTCCTTTAACGACCAGTTTGGACATCTATATTACAAAACACCTTTTTCAAATTATCATCTTAAACTTGACTATCGCTTTTCCGGTGAACTACAAAAAGGAGCGCCAACTTATACCATCTTGAACAGCGGTGTAATGTATCACTCACAGGACCCGAGGACAATGCCGAAGGAACAGAACTGGCCTATCTCGATAGAGATGCAGTTCCTTGCAGGTTTAGGAGATGGCAAGCCTCGTCCTACAGGCAACATGTGTTCACCCGGTACCGACATTGTTTACAAGGGCAAAATGTACGATGGTCATTGTCTCAACTCTTCTTCAAAAACATATGACAAGAATGAATGGATTAGAGCTGAACTGGTTGTACTGAATGATTCAGCCATCACGCATATCATCAATGGTGATACTGTTTTGCGATACAGTAAACCAACGATGGGAGGCGGTGTTGTAGATGGTTATGATAAAGCAGTATGGCAACCCGGAAAGCGGCTTGATGCAGGATATATAGCGCTTCAAAGTGAAGGACAGCCAATTGAGTTTAGAAATATTTTATTGAAGAAGCTGGATTGAAGCATCTACTTAAATGCCATATACAGCAGTCGGCGAAATAGAAGTTGCATACTATACGATAAAGTAGAGTGCTTACAGTGGCTTTTTCTTTTTCAGCTCTCTTTCAATAAAATTGTCCACCATCTTTTCCAGTATAGGAAGCGTTACAGAACCTTCTGACAATACAAGGTCGTGAAAGACTCTCACATCAAAGTTTTCCTTCAACGCCGCTTCTGCTTTCCGCCGCAATTCTTTGATCTTTATTTCGCCCATTTTATAAGCAAGTGCCTGCCCAGGCCAGGCGATGTAACGGTTCACTTCTGTATTCACTTCGTGCAACGAAAGGGCAGTATTACTTGCCAGGAAATCTATTGCTTGTTCCTTTGTCCATCCCTTCCAATGAATGCCAACATCAATCACCAGGCGGCAGGCACGCCACATTTCATAGGTAAGCCTTCCAAACAAACTGTAAGGGTCTTTATACAAGCCAAGTTCATAGCCTAAGTATTCACTGTATAAGCCCCAGCCTTCACCAAAAGCGTTTATATAAAAGCGCTGACGGAACTCCGGGAGGTTCGTTAATTCTTGCGATAAAGCAGTTTGCAGGTGATGGCCGGGTACCGCCTCATGCAGCGTTAATGATTCCAAAGTGTAAAGCGTTCGGCTTGGAAGATTATAGGTATTGACCCAATACATACCTGCTCTTTTAGTTTTAATGGATGCACCGGAATAACGACCGGTAGTGTAAGATGGCGCCAGGTAATCAGGCACAGGTTCTACGCCATAAGGTTGTCTTGGCAATTTGCCAAACAGGCGTGGCAACTGTCCGTCAATTTTTTTTGCAATGAAGGAAGCTTCTTTTAGTAACTGGTCCGCCGAGGTTGCATAAAATTGTTTGTCGGTTCGCAAAAACTGTATGAAGTCGGCAAAGCTTCCTTTGAATGCAACGGCCTTTATTACCGAATCCATTTCTTTTTTTATCCGGTTCACTTCACTCATGCCTATGTTGTACACATCATCAGGCGCCAGGTTTGTTGTTGTATGAAACCTGACCAGTTCTTTATAATATTCCTTGCCGTTTGGCATAGCCGATGCACCTAAAGTTTTTCTTGTTACAGGTATGTATTCCTTCTCAAAAAAATCTTTGATCTTTTTAAAAGATGTAACTACACTTTTCATAACAAGCCCCTGCCCTTCTGCTTGTAACGCTACCCATCTTTCATCTGAAATGAACGCCGGTTTCTTTTGAAGAGGTTTCCAGAATAGTGAAGCCTGCGCATTATCCACTATATGCGTTGTGTATGTTTTTTCGAACCCTGCCAGCGCGGCGGCCGGCTGCGAAATACCAAGTTTTAAGCCTGCCCGCATTAGTTGCAAATTTTCTTCTACATAAGCCGGTATTGCTTTTAATGAGGCCAGGTAAAGACGTACTTCTTTTTCATTAATAAGTACCCTGTTTGCCATGCGCGGAAGCCATGTATGAAAACCTTCATCAGATAAAATTGGATTGAGATACCCTTTATACCTGTACGAAATAACTTCGTCGGTAATGCTATATTTTAATAACTCCAGGTTTACTTTATCAGCAGCGGAAAGTAGCGAGGCATCAAGTCTGTCCAACTTGTTATATAGCTTCTCATAGAACGATCCCCGCCGTATAAAATCTTCTTCTTTAAATCTGCCTAACGGATAGTTGGACAGCACCGTATCAGGAGGATTCTCTTTCGTACTGAAGTCTTTCAGTTCCTGAAGCGCCTCTTTAATTATTTTATTTTCCTGGGAAAAAACACAACAGGAAATTAATGTGCAGATTGTAAACAGTAGTATTTTAAACATGAAAATTATATGAACGAACAATTTACAGATGTTACAATTGCAGTTGCTAACATTCTTTCTATTGAAGCTGTTTTTCCGGGATTTTATCTTTGATCTTCGGTTACTAAAAGCCTTTGGCCTGGACTAATATTCGTTATACATATTTAATACAGCGTGTATAAAGCACAGATTTAACATATGCTCTATTCAACTCCTACCATAAAAAGAGAGTCCGCGTTTACCCTTGTAATTGCAAGTGAATCAATCATTTAGAACTTTGATTAACTTTTTCAATTGTGGCGCAGCATCTCCAAAGTGCGTTTAGGTTACGTAAAAACCGTAGCTATCACCGTAACTCTACTACAAAAACTTGCATTTTTACAAAGCGACAACTACTTTAGCCGTCCAAACCTTATTAAAACTATATCCATAAACTGTATTATGAAGAAACTTTACCCCTTTCTTTTTTCACTCATTCTATCTTTTCTCTTTCACCAATCAAATGCGCAGATAGTATCCTTCTCCTTTGCCGGAAGCAACGGAGATGAGAACACATGGCCATCAGCAACAGAAGCTGCAGGCATTTTACCATCCTCTATTTCAAGAGGCACAGGTATTTCGGCAACAGCTAATGCTGACCGCTTTAATTCAAAAAACTGGACAACGGCTGCTACCCTTGATGTTAATGATTACATTGAATTCACCATTACGCCAAGGCCTGGTTATTCTGTTAGCTTATCAACCATTGCGCTTCAGCACCAGCGATCTGTTACGGGCCCAAAAAGCTTTGTGATCAGAACAAACTTTGATGGTTTTGCATCAGATGCCACAAACGTGGTAAACATTCCAGACGTTAACGCAAACCAGTCGAGTACATTCACTTTTTCAACACCAATCACTACAACAGCTCCACTGAATGTTAGAATTTATGCCTATAACGCAGAAGCTGCTACTGGCACATGGGGACCTGGAGAAAGCACTGACGGAAATGATATTGTACTGTCAGGAACCTTCCTTTTACTTCCTGTAAAGTTTGTAAACGTGAGTGCTTTCTGGAACGGCCAGGCAGTAGATATAAAATGGACAAATGCCACGGAAAGCGATGTTCTTCATTATGTGATTGAACGATCTGGAAACGGGCAATTGTTTACGGAGCTAACAAAGGTTTATCCGGCAGCAAACAATGGCAGACAAGCGGATTATAGGTCGCTTGATTTACACCCATTAAGCAAAACAAACTATTACCGCATCAAAGCAATTGAAACGAATGGCCAGGTTTTATACAGCAAAATTGTAAAAGTAGATGCCAGCCTTTCGGCTGCTTCAATGGGACTGTATCCCAACCCTGTAAGATCGGGTTCACAGATCATGTTACAGTTAAATGGAGTTAAGGAAGGAGCGTACGAAATAAAAATTTACAATGCTATTGCCCAACTTGTACACCATGAAAAGATTACTGTGAATGGAATTTCATCAACACAAGGTATTTCTTTGGGTCACTGGAAAAAAGGAGTTTATGTTGCTGAAGTAACAGGTACTCAAAGAATGCAGCAGCAATTTATTATACAATAAATGATTTGCTTTAATTTTAGAAAGCATGGCACCATTTACCAAATGGTGCCATGCTTCTTTTTACTACATTACCATAATAGCACACTGGCTACAATTAAATCTTGTAAAGGTCTTTTAGCAGCCAGATTAAATAGGCGTTTCTGCCTACATATCTGTGATAATTTGCTTTTGACGGATGTATGGAGGAACAACACCGGCCAAACCATAAATTATCCAATTTACTAAATAAGTTATACCAGCTGCATAACTTAACTGATGAAAAGTTGATGATAAGCAAGACTATAAAACCGCTTGCCAGAAATACCTGTTAGGGGAATCTACGAGACGAATCGAGTGGTATAACATTTATATAGTATCTCCTATTAAACTCCAGATTATGACACTGATTGAACTTTTAGTTTTATTATTGATAGCTGCAATATGCGGCGGAATTGGACAATCGCTGGCAGGTTACGATTTAGGTGGATGCCTTGTATCAATTGTTGTTGGTTTTGTAGGCGCTTACATCGGTTTGTGGCTTGCCGGAAAATTTGACTTGCCACGGTTTTTTGAAATTACTGTAGGAGGCAAATCCTTTCCGGTAGTGTGGGCTATTATCGGTTCAGTGGTATTTACGTTGGTGATGGCGTTACTGCGAAGAGTTTTTACCGGGGATAGAAGGTTATAACACCAATATTATTTTCTCTTTCACTGATAAAATTTGAGGTAGCAAATATTCATACATAGATTTTGTAGCTATAAGCGGTTGCATGCCTGATTATGGTATGATGAACTGAAGTGCATTTAGAATTGTATTGGAGGAGAGGCTTAGATTCGTTTGAGGCTATCCTGGTTTAAGTTATTACAGGAAGGAACAAGCTAAAATTTAACCTGTTATGCTGTGTGATATGCCAGCATAACTTATGATACTATTAGACGGTTTCGACTCTGTTAAACGAATTTCTTTAAAACGTTTCGAAAAAAATCAGATTTAAAAGAGTAGTGCTAAAACTTACTTCTTTGCAAAACAGGCGGAGTCTGCAAATGTGAAGTATAGCTTCCGTCCACTGCGGGCACCGCTTGAGCAAATTCAAAGTCATAAAGAAACCCCCGTTTGTATGCAATTTTAGATGATCGTTAATCATTCAAAAATAACCTGACATATATATCAACTGCGCTGGTACAAATTCTGCATAACAACAGTACCGAACATTTACACAGGTATTCTTACTGCCTAAAAAGTAATTGATTTCAAAAATAGCAACCATGTATAAAAAATTGTTTTCTCTTTCGTTGGCAGTAATCTGCCTGGCGGCATGCAGTTCAGGCAACACCAGTTATAATTCTGCTACCAACAAGGATACTACTGTCAAGCCTGTTGAAACAAGATCACCTAACACAAATTATAAGCCTGCATTCAGTGGACAGACCCGCATTGCCAGCGTAAAAACCACTACACCTTACGAAAGTAAAGTGCTAAGTAGTGAACTAAAAAAACCTTGGGGCATAACGGCGCTTCCAGATGCAAGATTATTAATTACTGAGAAGGGTGGCACTATGAGAATTGCAACCAACACAGGAACATTGAGTGCTCCTATAACCGGCATTCCGCCTGTAAACGCCTCCGGACAGGGAGGCTTATTAGGGGTTACTTTAGATCCTGCCTTCCCAACTAACCGGATGGTTTACTGGACCTTTGCCGATGCTACTCCGGATGGAAACCTGACCGCCGTTGCTAAGGGCAGATTATCCAATGATGAGACAAAATTTGAAAATACTGTTATTATTTACCGGGCTACGCCAGCTTACAGAGGCACCCTGCATTATGGGTCGCGGATATTGTTTGACAAAACCGGCAACCTTATAATCAGCACCGGTGAACGTTCGGATTTAGTAACAAGACCGCAGGCGCAATCATTACAATCAGGCCTTGGAAAAGTTATCAGAATTACAACTGACGGTAAGCCGGCTGCAGGCAATCCATTCTTAAATAACAGTGAAGCAAGACCCGAGCTTTACTCATATGGTCATCGAAATGTCCAGGGGTTAGCCCTTCATCCGCAAACGGGTGATTTGTGGGAAAACGAATTTGGTCCTAAAGGTGGCGATGAACTGAACCGTATTCAACCTGGGAAAAATTATGGGTGGCCTACCATCACCTATGGACTGGAGTACAGCGGAGAAAAAGTGGGCGGCGCCATTACACAGCAGGCAGGGATGGAACAACCGGTTTACTACTGGGACCCGGTGCTCTCACCAAGCGGAATGACGTTTTATAGCAGCAATGCTATTCCCGAATGGCAAAATAATTTATTTATCGCGGGGTTGAACAGCAACCACATTGCGCGGCTTGTAATTAATAACAATAAAGTGACAGGTGAAGAAAGGCTATTAGCAAACGAAGGCCAACGGTTCAGAGATGTTGCCGAAGGCAAAGACGGTGCTTTATATGCAATTACAGATGAAGGAAGGTTATACAGAATTAGCAAAAAGTAGCATGCTGTCCAGGGGTTTTCGAGGGTTCGTAAAAGTTAAATGCCGGCCTGTTTAAATGCAGGCCGGCATTACTTTAAAAGAAAAGTTTTTTATTTTCTGTAAGCGATTAAAACAATCTTTCGTTAGGTGGCTTAATACCCTGAAGCCGTATATAAATTGTAACCTGGCCACGGTGATGTGTTTGGTGTTCAAATGTTTTCATCATTAAGGCCATGCGGGTCGGTTCCATTCCAAACACTTTTGTCTTCTCTCCCATTTTTGCAAGATCTGCACCTTTAACAGCACTAATGCAGTAATCGTAACTGTTGGTTACATAAAACATTACAGAGTCTTTCAACTGTGCACCGGCACTATGTTCCAGGTCAGCACTTACATATGCAGGTGGCTTATTATCGCTTGCATTTGACATCAGGAAAACGTTGCCTTGTGCAAGGTGCAGCATCTGCTGCGCGAAGTTTCGGATACTGTCAACAGCTTTATAGGAATATTTGTCTGCCGGCATAGCATTAAGGTAATCTACCGTATAGGATCTTGCCCGCTCCCAGTCTTTTACCATTTGGGCTTTGATGTCATCAACTGATAAAGTTTGTGCATTACCGGGCAATAGAAAAACAAATGTAGAAAGGCATAAAAAAAAACATGCTCGTCCAATTATCTTTTTCATATCATTTAGTTTTATTATTCAAGATAATAAAAAGCAACCACTGGCTCTTAACCTTTCAAGCATTACCTGGCAGTAAATTCTTTCCAAACTAACAGTCGATTCCTACAATGTTTTGCAGCCTAACCTCACCTGGCTAATTTATATCCTAAACATATCTGTTATAAATTCTCACATAATTTATGAAACAACTTACCTATATGAATTTCTGGCATTAGTTTTTAATCATACTTTCTAAACACTTTACAATATGAACTCTTATAGCAGATTGGGTAGTGACATTGATAGGTTTAGCGAAACGGCAGAGCAGAGAAATGTGGAGAATAACAGAGACAATAAGGTAGCTTATACCAACGATTTTGACGGAGCTTACCACGTTGAGCAGGATGATGAAACCGAAGATGATAATTTGATAAATAGAGAACGGCACTAACCAAATAATTTCCTATGAACCTGATTGATGTTCTTCTTGTGCTGATTGTGGCAGCATCGATATGGGCAGGCTGGAGTAGAGGGTTTATTTACGGCATTACCAGTTTGCTAACCTGGTTGGGCAGTTTACTAATGGGGTTTTTTCTATACCAGCCTTTAGGTGAACTCTTGCGGAAAACATTTCCTTCATTGAACGTGTGGGCACTTCCAATTGCCTTCATTGCAGCCATTATCTTCTTTCGGTTCATTTTCTCTTTTATTCTTTACCGTCTTGTACGAACCGCTCCCGATGAAGCACATCACACTACGGTGAACCGGGCTTTTGGTATTTTACCCGGTCTTATTAACGGTTGTGTTTATGCCGCAATTGCCGCTGCACTACTTCTGAGTATCCCAATGGGCAATGGATTAACCAAAGAGGCCAGGGAGAGTAAGCTAGCTAACGAGTTAGGCATACAGGTAGCCTGGCTTGATGAAAAGTTTTCTCCCATTTTTGGAGCGGCAGCTAAAGAAACAATGAACCGGGTAATGGTAAAGCCGGAGTCGGATGAAACGGTTGACCTTCATTATACCGTAACTGATGTGAAACCAAGAAGCGGCCTGGAGGCGGATATGCTGGCATTGGTAAATGAAGAACGAACAAAAAGGGGAATACCAGCCGTGAAAGCTGATCCGGATTTAACTCTTGTGGCCCGTGCTCATTCCACCGATATGTTTGCCCGTGGATATTTTTCGCATTACACACCCGAAAAAAAGGATCCGTTTGACCGGATGAAAAAAGCAGGAATTAGATTTCAAACCGCCGGCGAAAATCTTGCCCTGGGACGAACGCTAAAAATATGTCACCAGGGATTAATGAATTCTCCGGGGCATAAAGCCAACATCTTAAACCCCGCTTTTGGTAGACTTGGAATAGGGATTATGGATGGGGGAATTTATGGGTTGATGATATCGCAGGAGTTTAGGAATTAGTATTTCAGGCGTAGATGGAATCTTTTCAATATGAAGCTTCACGCAAAAATGCGAAGAAGCAAAGCGCAAACCTTGCTTTTCCATTTCTATGGGAATTATTTTGCTGAATAGCGATAAGAACGTAAAAGAGAGTGACACAACAGAAGATTGATAGTAGCACGTTCGCCGGGTAAAAAAACTCATTCAATCGTACTGAATAAGTTTGCGTCTAATGCATAAGCCTGAAACTATAAGCTTTTAATTGTTTTAGTTGCTTTCTTTCGAGCGGTGTTGGATTACTTCAACTGAAAAACTGAAAGCCAACGCAAAACCGATACCCTGCCATAAGGATTGTTCTTTTACAAAAGCGATGATCATCATTATAAAACAAAACAGGCTCATCATAACTGTTAACGCATTCTTTTCTGTTAGATACCTTTTCATAAATATTTCGATTGTAGTAAGGAACTTTACACACCGTGTAGCCATTACTTCAAATATAAGGCGGGCAACATTTTTCGGTTGTTAATTATCGGCAAAAAGGGAAAAATATTCGGCCAATAAAAGTCTTCCAAAACACAGGAGCAAAAGACCCTGCATGTAAATGCCGGCAAGGACTTTATAAAGCTTTATTCCAGATAAACATCCTTGTTTTTAAATACTTTACCGAATAGTTAAGTATCAATAAAACAGTGCTTCTTATATTTACACCGCTCATCACAAACCACAATTATGAAACAAAAAGATTTTGTTTTTTCCAATGTTCCTGAACCACACCGGTTACGTACAAAACAGATTTTGAAACAGCACCCTCAAATTCGGAACCTTATTGGAAAGAATGCACAAACCATTTTTGCAATCTTGTTTTTGGTAAGTTTCCAGGTAGTGGCCGCATGGCTTTTGGCCGATCAATCGTGGTGGTTAATTTTTGCAGTGGCTTATTTTGCCGGCGCTTTTGCCGATCATTCACTTTTTGTGATGATACATGAATGTGCCCACAGACTAATTTTCAAAAACCCAGCTGCTAATCGCCTGGCTGGTATTTTCGCCAACCTTCCTCAATTGTTTCCTAGTTCAGTAGCTTTTGAACGTTACCATATTAAGCACCATTCTTTCCAGGGCGTTCATGAACTGGATGCCGACCTGCCAAACCGCTGGGAAGCTAAGCTTATCAATAACTATTTTATTGGAAAGGTGATCTGGTTTTTATTTTACCCGCTTTTCCAGGCCTTCCGCATTGCCCGCTTAAAAGAGATCAAACCTTTTGATGGCTGGATTGCTTTGAACTGGGGGGCTTGCATTTTATTTACAGCTGGAATCTGGTATATTTTAGGGCCGAAGGCAGTAGGCTTTTTAACGCTTAGCTTTTTCTTTTCCGTTGGCCTTCATCCATTGGGCGGCCGTTGGATACAGGAGCATTATTTAGTGCATGGCGAACAGGAAACGTATAGTTATTACGGCCCGCTTAATAAGGTAGCCTTTAATGTGGGTTACCATAATGAGCACCACGATTTTCCTTCTATCCCATGGAATAAATTACCACAGGTACGTAAACAGGCTTCAGGCTTTTACGACACGCTGCACTATCATACCTCATGGACGAAATTGTTCCTCCGGTTTTTATTCGACCAGGAATTATCCTTATGGTCAAGAGTTGTACGTAAGAACAGGGGTAAAGTGGCGCTTACAGATCAATCGAAACCCGATACCGACCTTGTGAT
Source organism: Flavisolibacter sp. (assembly GCA_028288675.1). Lineage (GTDB taxonomy): Bacteria > Bacteroidota > Bacteroidia > Chitinophagales > Chitinophagaceae > Flavisolibacter. Next base: position 10,940 of record JAQBNG010000024.1, read on the forward strand.
TTTGGAGGCAAAAGAAGAAAAGATGGCTGCAGCTGTATAGTTTTTTTGCAGATAGAAACACCAACTATATTCAATATTCATGGAAAAGAGACATATTTTATGGGCTGACGATGATATGGATGACCTGATGCTGATGCGCCATGTGCTTAAGGATATAAAAGAAGAATACGATATTAAAGAAGTGCACAACGGTCGCGAAGCCCTTGATTATTTAGAAGGGGTTAAACAAGACAGTTCCTTGCCTTGCCTGATTATTTTAGACATGAATATGCCGGTCTTGAACGGTAAGGAAACATTGAACCTTATTAAAAAGAATGATTCGTTAAAAGATATACCCCTTGTATTTTTTACAACATCGAACAGCGAGATGGATAAAATGTTTTGCAAACGTTTTGGTGTGGAAATGATTACAAAGCCACCCCGCTACAATAATTTAAAAGAAGCGGTAAAAAGGCTGCTGGATTATTGCCTGAGCAAAAATTAGAATACTTCTTTCCTTTATAAAACAAAAGGTTTCCATTTGATGGAGACCTTTTGTTTTTAATGCAGCCTTCCTGTTCATTGCTGTGACCACGCAATAAATTTATTGCCGATTGCTGCATTTAAGAGAATTAAAGTTGGGTTGAGGCTAAATTCATTCGTTCTTTCTTTATAATGGTTTTACTGCCTGGCCTGGCCCATATTGTATTGCATATGACCAATGGTCCGGTTTTATTAGGTACCATCTCTAATAAGATGAATTAGACAATATGAATAACCTCCCGCTTACGGTACGCAGGGCCATTGAATTAATGGGCGTATACTTTTTAGGAACGATCATTATTGTGGGTAAAGATGTTATTAACCCATTAGTGATGGCCTTCTTTTTTTCTATCATGCTTTTGCCCATTTACCGCTGGTTTAAAAGAAGAAAGCTACCCGAGAGCCTTGCCATCTTTTTATCCTTATTGATGCTCATTATAGTGGTAGGATTGGTCATTTGGTTTTTTTCTTCGCAAATCAGCAGCTTAGTTGCCGACTTCCCCCAGATAAAAAAGAATGTAACAGCGCACCTTTCTTCTCTTGGTTCATGGCTTGATTCCAAGACAGGTCTTTCAACAGAAAGGCAAACACAGTTACTGGCCAACCAAAATGAAAAGCTTTTAAATTATGCTGGTGGGATTGCAGGCGGCGCGGCTTCGTCTCTTTCGGGCATCCTCATTTTTGTGGGCCTGTTACCCATTTATATTTTTTTGATGTTGTTTTATAAAAACCTGCTGATCCGGTTTGTGTTCATGTGGTTCAATTCAGATGAACATCCCAAGGTGCAGGAAGCAATGCAGCAATCAGAGGTCATCATTAAAAGTTACCTGGTAGGCCTGCTTATACAAATAACTTATATCACAGTTTTACTTGGGGGGATACTACTGGTGGTTGGCATAAAGCATGCGATTTTAATAGGCGCCATCTTCGCCGTTTTAAACTTAATTCCTTATGTAGGTGCATTAATTGGAAACCTTATCGGGGTAGTGTTAACCATTTCATCCACACAGGAAATATGGCCCATATTCGTAGTACTTGGTACCATCGCTTTTGTGCAGTTTTTGGATAACAATATATTAATGCCGCGCATTGTGGGTTCTAAGGTTAAAATAAATGCACTGGCTACTATTGTAGGAGTAATTGTAGCAGGAGCGTTAAGTGGTGTGTCGGGCATGTTTCTTTCACTGCCGGTGATTGCTGTTCTTAAAATCATCTTTGACCGAACCAATAATTTAAAACAATGGGGCGTATTACTTGGCGATGAACAGCCAAAGAAAAGCCCAATGCAATGGCCGGTGTTCAGATCGAAAAATACCGTAGTGCAGGAAAAATTAAAAAGAGAAAATAAAGTGGAGCCACCTGATGAAAAGTAAAATTTTATAGGTTGCGGAACAATGCTCCGGGGCTTTAAGCCAAGAGGCATAAAAAGTCATATGCAACCGTAAACGAACTCACGTTTCTTCTAAGACCAACGCATCCAAATTTTTTATACCGATAGCCTTTTTTGAAACAAATCCTTCAGCGTACTTCACCCCTATCCTCTTGCCTAGTAGCCTTGCCCTTGCAAAAAGCGCTTCGGTAAAATCGGGAGAGGAAATATAAGTTTGAGGGTCGGCGCTACCATCGGGTAAAAATTGTGTGCGGTAGGCTTTTACAGCTTCCATTCGCTGTTCCCAAACATCGGAAACATCTATAATAAAATCTGGTTCGTAAAAGCGGTCCTGTATATAATGAAGCAGCATTTTAGGCCGCCATTTTTCCTGCTCCTGCCCATCATCACCAATGGTTTTTACCTGCCGCAGGCCAGAAAAGAAACAAGAATCATATGCCAGCCAGCCACCACGGCCATGATCGGGGTGACGATCTTCCAGGATATTGGCGATAACAATTTCGGGTCTATAGGTGCGAATAGCTTTTATCAATTGCAACTGGTGCGCTTCATCATTCTGAAAGAAACCATCCCGCATTTTTAAATTTTCACGAACAGAAACGCCCATGATCTTCGCAGCATCAGCGGCTTCCTGGTAGCGGGTTTCGATTGTTCCCCTGGTGCCTAATTCACCTTGGGTTAAATCAATGATACCGGCTTTCTTACCCCGTTTAATTTCAGCAATCAATGTTCCGGAACAACCTAACTCTACATCATCAGGATGAGAGCCTATCGCAAGAATATCAAGTTTCATGGTAGCGAAGGTAAGGAGTCACAAGTCAGAATACAGGTGACAGAATGAACAACAATTTCTTTGATTTTTAACTCCTGACTACTTTATAATGACTCCTGTTTATTATGACTCTGACTCCTATTTATGCACTTCACTGGTAAAATGAAATTCTATATCAGGGTTGTTGGTGCGTTCCGTGTTTAAAAACCATTCGCTTTGCGCTAAATAGACCAACTGCCCATCTTTATCCAATGCAATGTTTGACCCCTTGAATTTGATAAAGTCTTCCAGCTTTTTAGGATCATTACTGGTAAGCCAGCAGGCTTTAAAATACGGAAGCGAATTAAAAACAAGCGATGCTCCATACTCATGCAACAAGCGGTATTGAATCACTTCAAACTGCAGCTCTCCCACACAACCAATGATTTTTTTATTACCTCCAAACTGCGTGAACAACTGCGCTACGCCTTCATCGGTCAATTGCAACAAGCCCTTTTCCAGTTGCTTTGTTTTCATTGGGTCTTTGTTTACCACTTCTTTAAATATTTCAGGAGAAAAGGTAGGAATGCCGGTGAAAAAAAAGTCTTCACCCTCAGTAAGGGTATCACCAATTTTAAAATTACCGGTATCAAATAAACCCACAACATCGCCGGGATAGGCATCATCAACTACACTTTTTTCACGGGCTAAAAAAGAATAGGGGTTGGAGAAACGCACATCTTTATCTAACCGCACATGATGAAAATATTTGTTACGCTCAAACCTGCCGGAACATACCCGTAAGAAAGCAATCCTGTCACGATGCTTCGGGTCAAGGTTGGCGTGTATCTTAAATATAAAACCGCTAAACTTATCTTCGCCAACACCCACTTTTCGCTTGTTGGTATCTCTTTCTTTTGGTACCGGCGCTATGCGAATGAATGTATCCAGCATTTCCTTTACACCAAAGTTGTTGATGGCACTCCCAAAAAATACCGGCGCTACTTCGCCGCTTAAATAGGTATTTACAGCAAGCTCGCCATATACCCCATCAATTAATTCAACATCTTCTCTAAGGGTTTCCGCATCCCGTTCACCTAGCTTTTCCTGTAATAGTGAAGAGGATAAATCTGATATAGAAATGGTATCCTCGTCTGTTGCTTTTGTATTGGCGCTGAATAGGCGGACACTTTTATTACGAAGGTCATAAACGCCTTTAAAATCCTTTCCCTGGTTGATGGGCCAGGTCATGGGATGAAGGGAGATTGATAACTCTTTTTCAATTTCTTCCAATAGATCAAACCGTTGCTTGCCGTCCCTGTCCATTTTATTAATGAACACAATTACCGGCGTTTTTCGCATGGCGATAACCTGCATAAGCCTTCGGGTTTGCTCTTCTACGCCATTTACGCTATCTATTACAAGAATAACGCTATCTACTGCTGTCAATGTTCTATAGGTGTCTTCTGCAAAGTCTTTGTGGCCGGGTGTATCCAACAGGTTTATCAAGGCGCCTTCATACTCAAAGCTCATTACCGATGTGGCTACGGAGATACCACGTTGCCGCTCTATCTCCATAAAATCGGAGGTAGCCGCCTTTTTTATTTTATTACTTTTTACTGCACCTGCCACCTGGATAGCACCGCCAAAAAGCAGGAACTTTTCCGTGAGGGTTGTCTTACCCGCATCGGGGTGAGAAATGATAGCGAAGGTGCGGCGCTTTTGTATTTCGTTCTGATACTTCATGTTGTCGATTAGGGATTAGCTGATAGGCGGATTAGCGGATGAAAGCCAATTATGTACTGAGCAACAGAGATACTATTAAATGTCCCTGGCATAGTCCTCTTGTACGTTTGGCAAGCCTGCTCAGCTAACGAAAACTTTCATCGGCTATTCAGAATCTTCTTAGTAGCTAATCAATTTTTGCGGTGGCAAAAGTACACGTAACGGCCTGAACATAAGCATTGAAGTTGTTTAGATGCCGTTATAATATAAAGTGGTGAAAATAGACTACAAGAATTTTCTACACTTTGTATCAAGGAAGAAAAAAGTTCATCAAGTAATAAGAGGTCAAAAGTTAAAATTTTGCCACTCGTCAACTTTTTTAAGCACATCTGTAAAAATAAAAATTGAAATACACGAAAAAGCCACGGGGCAGGTATTTCCGGTACTATTTTTTAACACTATAACCGAAATCAAATTTTTGAATTTATGTCGCAGGATTTGAGGAATCAGGAAGACGGTGATAAGCGCATAAACCGGCTTACAATTTGGGATGATTATCAAAAAGACTGTAATGGTTTTGAAGGAATGAACTACGAACAGTTGCGACAACCGTACAATCAAAAACATACAAATAGGAATCATACAACAGGCGAGCGAAAGGATGGTAAACGACCCGATGAAAGTTAATCCTTGATCACTAAAGAACAGGGCCCTGCATAAAGCGGGGCTTTTTATTTTACTGAACTAACCTGGAGGCCAGTTTATCAACAAGGGACTGCATATTTACAGGCTTAACAATAAAGTCATCAGCCCCATAGCCTTCAAACCTGGAGGCAGCGCCTGGATGGCCCGAAAACATAATAACATAAATACCCTGTGTTTTTTTGTCCGTCTTTATCTCGCGGCAAAGTTCACGGCCATCAGTACCTGATAACAAAACATCCAATAAAATAACCAATGGAAGTCCTTGTTCCAATTTAGACAGCGCCTCTTCCCGGGAAGAAGCCGTATCAACCTCGTAGCCCTGTTTATGAAGCGCTTTACTAAGTATCGTACGCACATCCGGGTCGTCGTCAATCAAAAGAATTTTAGCCATATATCTTATGCAAGATTCGTTTATAATAGTGCTTATTGGGTATAGGTTGACAAGCGCCGAAATTAATCAAATAAAGCATTGAAAAGGGCAATTTACAAAGGCAGCGCACCGATAATTTTTACCTCTCATTTACACCTACATTTGTTTTATGCGGCCTTTTTTTGCAATCGTGTTTAGTAGTTTCAAAATGGCTCTTTCTGAGTTGGCTAAAAATAAGCTGCGCACATTTCTCTCCCTGTTTGGCATCACCATTGGCATTTTTTGTATCATCAGCGTACTGGCAACGGTAAGCAGCTTAGAACAAAATCTGCAATCGGAAATAAAGTCGTTGGGAAACAATACGATTTATATTGATAAATGGGAATATGCCACCGGGGCCGATTATCCTTTTTGGAAGTATGTAAAGCGGCCGGTGCCACGGTATATCGAACTGGAAGAAATAAAAACACGTACAGCAACCGCTAAATACGCCGCCTTTAAAATAAGTGTACAGGCACCAGTAGAAGGTGGGAACAACATAGCTGAACGGATTAGGATCTATGGTATAAGCGAAGACTTTACCAACATACAGCCGGTCGAAATTATGGCCGGAAGATTTTTAAGCGAAGCCGAATTTTTCAGGGGCATACCAGCAGTGATTATCGGTTTTACATTGGCGGAAAATCTATTTGGCAACGCTGTTGCCGCATTGAACAAGACAGTTACGGTGAGAGGGCAGAAAGTAAGAATTATAGGTATTATGAAAAAGCAGGGCAGCCAGTTAATTGGAGGATGGGGATTTGATGAATGTGTGTTGATGCCCTACCAATTCGCCCGAACTGTTATGGATGAAAGAAGGGCAGACCCCCTGATTTTAGTGCAGGCAAGAGAAAGTATTTCAAGCAAGATTTTACAGGACGATTTAAAAGGAACCATGCGGGCTGTAAGAAAATTAAGCCCTGCCGAAGACGATAATTTTGCGTTGAATGATGTGGCGGATTTTAGTGAAGTGATGAGTAAGGCTTTTGTGAGTGTGAACCTGGGCGGTTGGATTATTGGAGCCTTATCTTTTATAGTAGGCATATTTGGCGTGGCCAATATTATGTTCGTTACCGTTAAAGAAAGAACCCCACAAATCGGTTTGAAAAAAGCCATCGGAGCTAAGAAAAATGTCATCCTCACCGAGTTTTTAGTTGAGTCGGCTTTCTTATGTATCATAGGCGGCCTGATTGGATTGCTGCTGGTTTTTGTTCTCACCAAAATAGCCACCGCCGCTTTTGCTTTTCCTATTTATTTATCGCCGGGCATTATCGCCATTGCTATTGCCATTTGTATAGCTGCAGGTATCACCGCCGGAATTATACCAGCGATTAAAGCGGCTAAGCTGGACCCGGTGGTGGCAATTAGAAGTTGATTGGTTGATCGGTTGATTAGTTACTTAGTTTTGTAGTTTTTAACCAGTCAACCACATAACTTGTCAACTATATTGGCCATCGAATCTTCCTGCGATGATACTTCCGCATCGGTTTGCAGGGATGGAAAAATTTTATCTAACTACATCGCAAATCAAACGGTTCACGAAAAATATGGAGGCGTGATACCTGAACTGGCCAGCCGTGCCCACATGCAAAATATAGTACCCGTAGTTGATGTGGCTTTGCGGGAAGCGGACGTAACATTACACGATATTGATGCCATTGCATTTACAGAAGCGCCGGGATTAATCGGCTCCTTACTGGTAGGAAGCGGGTTTGCAAAATCGTTGGCCCTTGCACTAAATAAACCGTTAATTGCAGTGCATCACATGCAGGCCCATGTGCTGGCTAATTTGATTTCTGAACAACAGCCGGCCTTCCCGTTTTTATGCTTAACAGTGAGCGGTGGACATACTCAAATCGTGATTGCGAACCGTGCCTCCGATTTAAAAGTAATTGGCGAAACCTTAGATGATGCTGCCGGTGAAGCCTTCGATAAATCGGCAAAAATGTTGGGCCTTCCCTACCCCGGCGGACCAATGATTGATAAGTATGCGCAGGAGGGTGACCCAATGAAATTTAAGTTTGCCGAACCGCAAATCGCTGGTTTGGATTTTAGCTTCAGCGGATTAAAAACTTCTATCCTTTATTTTTTGCAAAAACAAATGAAAGAAAATGAGCATTTCATCCAGGAGAATTTGGTTGATCTGTGCGCATCTGTTCAATACACCATCATCAACATCTTACTAAAAAAATATAAAAAAGCGGCGCTACAAACGGGTATCAAGGATTTATGTATTGCCGGCGGCGTATCAGCTAATAGCGGCCTTCGCAAAGGGTTTGAGGAAATGTGCAAACAGAATGGATGGCGAAGCTTTATTCCTGCTTTTGAATATTGCACCGATAATGCAGCCATGATCGCCATTGCAGCTTATTATAAATATTCAGAGAGAGATTTCTCGCCGCTGTCTGTAACTGCAAGTGCAAGAGCAAACTGGTGATAGGAAACAGGTAATATGCAATTGGCAATAAGCAAAAGAGAATAACAGAAAAATACATTCATCCGGCAGGCCTTGGCAAATACATACTTTCAATTCAAGCAGTTTACTATTCATCATGACCGCTGTGCCATGAAAGTTACCACAGACAGTTGCCTGTTTGGGGCATGGGCGGCAAGAGAAGTTCAAAGTTTGCAACTTCAAAATTTACAATTGTTAGATGTTGGCGCAGGCAGCGGATTACTGTCATTGATGATGGCGCAGAAAAATGTTGTGATAATTGATGCAATTGAAATAGATAAAGAAGCTGCTCACCAGGCAGAAGAAAATGTAGGGGCTTCACCATGGAAAGAGCATATTACAATCATTGCTGAAGACGTGCTGCGATGGAGGCCAACAAAAAAATATGATGTCATCATATCTAATCCGCCATTTTATGAAGCCGATTTAAAATCAGATCGTTTCACTAAAAACGTAGCGCACCATAATGCCGGGTTGCTCTTAAACGAGTTGCTTCAATTTATAAAAAAGCATCTTACAACTGATGGTGTATTCTTTTTATTATTGCCTTTTAAAAGAGGAAAAGATGTAGAGGAACTTTTAGCAGTTTACGAATTGCATCTGCATAAAAAAGTCACCGTAAAACAAACGACAGAACATGCTCCTTTTCGATTGATGTTGCAGGGTTCAAACACAAAAGCAGAAACGGTTGTAGTAGAACTTTCTATCAAAGACAATCATCAGCAATACACCCAGAAATTTACATCTATTCTGAAAGACTATTACCTGCACTTATAATTTGTCTGGATAGTTGGCGATAAATTGTTCGCCATCACTTGTTTTGTAACCCCTGTGCATGCGCTCCGAATTAAACTCCATGGTAACGGTTCCCGTAGTATCTAAAGCTATAATTCCCATATCGCCTTCAGCATCTTTCAGTTCATTGTGCATCAAATAATGACAAGCCTCTTTCAGGCCTAAACCTTTATATTGAATTAAAGCCGAAACATGAAAAGCCATGACGTGTTGTATCAATACTTCACCATCGCCTGTTGATGAAACCGCACATGTTTTATTATTGGCGTAAGAACCAGTGCCAATCATTGAGCTGTCACCAATTCTTCCCGGAGCTTTATTTTCAGTACCACCTGTTGATGTGGCCGCAGCTACATTGCCTTCTTTATCAAGCGCAACAGCACCAACAGTTCCATGTGTTTTTCGTTTTACCTGGTATTGTCCTGCTCCCTCCATCGTGTTATCCGCTTCTTTTAAAGCCTTAGTGTATTGTTCAAAAGCATGGTCGGTAATAAAGTAAGCTTCAGGCATCACTTTCAAGCCAATTTGATTTGCAAACTCGAGGGCGCCCATATCGCCAATATAGATGTGCTCTGTTTTTTCCATGATGGCCCGTGCCAAAGTAACCGGGTTCTTTACGTTTTTTACAATGGATACGGCGCCCGATTTTAAATCTTGGCCATTCATAATAGAAGCTTCCATTTCTACTTCGGCTTTCTTATTTAAAGCCGATCCCCTGCCGGCATTGAACAAGGGATTATCTTCTAAATAATTCACCGCTTCTTCCACTGCATCCAGGGCACTGCCCCCTTCTTCTAAGACACGATAGCCTGCATCCATTGCTTCCTGTATGCCTTGCTCATATTCTTTTTGATGCTGTCGTATAAATTCCGAATCGGGTCCTGCGCCGCCATGCACGGCTATTGCAATTTTGTTCATATTAAATAAGGCTACTAATAAAAATATGCCAGCCGGTACACAGCAATTAACCTTTGTATAATGAATAAGTATTTAAAAGTGAGTAACGTGTACTGAACAAAGAAGCACCTGGTTATTCCATCTCCACAAGATTTTCTTTACGTTGAGATAGCGAACACATTACATGATACTGGTCTCTTCTTCCATTCTGAATTGGCTTATCTCTGCCATTAGAGCACCGACTAATTCTTTATAATCTTCCAGGTCGCAAATCCAGATTTTACCTTTTTTACGGATAACCATTTTCTGAGGTATATAGCCATCGCCGCTGTTGTTTTTTTCATCATGCAGACGAAGAATATACACATCGTCTTCCTGCCTGGTAACATCGTATATTACTGGTAACTCCTTATATTGAACCATTACTTTTAGCGCCATTGTTGTTGTTTTAATTAACGTGATGCGAAAAAGTTATACCTGTAAATTCTCTTGTATTTATATCAAATACATCGGAGTTGGTCATAATGTGTACTATGATATTACTAACCGATAAAGGCATGCTGCTTTTAATGTCAGCGATGTTGTTATGATTGATGTTGCACCCATCAACAACCACTACACTACTGCTGCCGATGGCTCTCAACCGGTACCCTTTTTCTATCACTACACCTGTATCTTCATCTAATCCTATGCCTACCGCACCGGGTTGAGCGGCAATAGCCTGCACTAATCTTCCAAACCGGCCACGGGCATCAAAATGCGTATCAATAATTACTTCCTGTAAAAATCCCAGGCCTATGCTTAAATCGATTTTCCCTTTGAGATAAGCCTTTGTTTCATCGCCACCATAGATCATTGTATTGCTCATGGCGGCGGCACCGGCGCTGGTACCTGCAATTACAAAAGGTTCGCTTTGATAGCGCCCCCGCACAATGTCTAAAAATTCTGTTCCCCCCAGTACGGAACTAAGGCGTAACTGGTCGCCACCAGAAAGCAAAATGCAGTTACACTTCTCTAACCGCTCTAATGTTTTTTTGGAGTCTGCCTCTTCCCGCTTTGTAATTTTTAAATGACCTATTTCAATGCAACCTAATTTTCGAAACGCTTTCTTATATACCTGGGCAACTTCGTCGGGGATAGATGATGCGGTAGTCACCACTTCAATTTTAGGTTCACCTTTTTTGCCCGCCAGTTCAACAATTTCGTTTAAAATACCCGCTTTAAAAAAGTCTAAACTGTTTTGCTTTTCTTTTTCTTCATCAGTGCCTTTGTCCTCAGCGCCGCCAATCGCTATTAAATAACCTTTCGGATACTGCATAAACAACTGCTAAGAAAAATAATGCCATATCTGTTGAAAACTTTTGTTTAGGAATTCACCAATTCTGGTACAGAATTTTTCATACTAACGGTTACACCAAATGTTTGTTATATGAAAGTTCGTGATGTAAAAGTGCTGCGGGGGCCAAATTACTGGTCAATTAAACGGCACAAACTCATTCAAGCGACTTTAGATTTAGAAGACTTAGAATACAAGCCCACCGATGAGATACCAGGATTCCTGGAACGACTTCAACAATTGTTGCCTTCCCTCTACGAACACAGATGTAGTGTGGGCAACCCCGGCGGTTTTTTTGAAAGGGTAAAGGAAGGTACATGGATGGGCCATGTGATAGAACATATTGCTATTGCTTTACAAAATTTAGCAGGTATTGAACTTGGGTTTGGACAGACGAGAGGCACCGGTGAAGAAGGGGTTTATCATGTAGTATTTGAGTATGGTGAAGAAGAAGAAGGACGCTACACTTTATCCGCTGCTATTAAAGTTGCAGAAGCTTTAATAAATGATGAAGCGTACGATGTACAAAAAGATATTGCAGAAATAAAACGGCTGTGGTTTAAATACAAGCTGGGTCCCAGCACCGGCTCTATTGCCGATGAAGCAAAAAAACGCGGCATCCCTGTTATGCGCCTTGATGACGGATCACTGGTGCAATTAGGCTATGGTGCCAAGCTAACCCGCTACGAAGCAACCATTACCTCGCATACCAGTTCGCTGGCTGTTGAGATAGCAGGTGATAAAGAGCAGACAAAAAAATTGTTGCAGGCGGCAAACCTGGCTGTTCCTTTTGGCGATGTGGTGGGCCGTGAGGAGAACCTGAAAGATGCCATAGATGCCATTGGTTATCCTATAGTGATCAAGCCCCTTGATGGCAATCATGGCAAAGGCGCTACCATCAACATCATAGATTGGGAACATGCTGTTTGCGCTTTTCACCGGGCAAAAAAGTGGAGCGAAGATGTTATTGTCGAAAAGTTTATTGAAGGCTGTGACTACCGGGTGCTTGTAATTAATAACAAATTTGTGGCTGCTGCTTTACGCACCCCAGCCAGCGTTACAGGCGATGGAAAACATACAGTACAGCAGTTAATTGACATAGAAAACCAAGATCCAAGACGAGGGGCCGGCCATGATAATGCACTTACAGAAATTAAGGTTGATGAAGTGACCATGGAATTGCTTAGAAAGAAACACTTTACTGTAAACAGTATCTTACCCCAGGGTGAGGTACTTCATTTGAAACCTACAGCTAATTTAAGCACCGGTGGTACAGCAACAGATGTTACCGATCAAGTGCATCCCGAGAACATCTCTTGTTTTGAACGCATCGCCCGTAATATTGGTTTAGATATTTGCGGTATAGATGTAATGGCGACTACTCTGTCTACCCCATTAAAAGAAAACGGCGGCGCTGTGCTGGAAGTAAATGCTGCACCGGGTTTTAGAATGCATCTTGAACCAACAAGTGGTACGCCACGCAATGTAGCAGCGCCGGTTATAGATATGCTTTTTCCAAAAGATAAAGGGCGCATACCTATTATCGCTATCACTGGAACAAATGGTAAAACAACTACCACAAGACTGATGGCGCATATTGTAAAACAGGCAGGCTATGTAACTGGTTTTACTACCACCGACGGTGTTTATATCAATGATGAATTAGTATTGAAAGGTGATTGCTCAGGACCTCATTCTGCGCAACTGGTTTTAAAAGACAGCTCTGTGGAGTTTGCTGTTTTAGAAACAGCCCGCGGCGGCATTCTTCGTTCGGGCCTGGCCTTTGATGGCTGCGACTGCGCCATTGTTACAAATGTTGCTGCAGACCATTTAGGACTTGGTGGGATAGATACGATAGAAAAATTGGCAAGGGTAAAATCGGTGGTGCCGGAAACTGTAAACGAAAACGGCTATGCTATTTTAAACGCCGATGATGACCTGGTTTATGCTATGCGGGAAAATGTCAAAGGTAAAATAGCTCTCTTTTCTATGCATGCTGATAATGCCCGCATAGAAGAACATTGTGCAGCGGGTGGGTTAGCTGCCATTTACGAAAACGGCTATTTATTATTACGCATCGGCAACCATTTTATACCTATTGAAGAAGCGGTGAATATTCCGATTACGTTTGGCGGTAAAGCCGATTTTAATATTGCCAACTCGTTAGCAGCTTCGTTAGCAGCTTATACATCAAAAATAAAATTAGGAACCATACGAAAGGCCCTGCGCTCCTTTGTTCCTTCCGCAGAAAGTATTCCTGGACGTATGAATATTTACGAGTTTAATGATTTTACTGTTGTTCTTGATTATGCTCATAACCCTCATGGCGTGAAAGCCCTGGGCCAGTTTATCAAAACATTTGAAGGAAGAAAAGTTGGTATTATTACCGGTGTTGGAGACAGGCGTGATGAAGATATTTCTTCCCTTGGCGAAGAAGCGGCTAAAGTATTTGACGAGATCATCATCCGGCATGACGATGATATGCGGGGACGTTCTTATGAAGACATAGACAGGCTGTTAAGAATTGGCATTCATAAGATAGATGAAGACAAGCCTATCGCTTATTATGGTACCGAATGTGAAGCGGTAGAGCAAGTACTAAATGAAGGGAGGCCTGGTTCCGTTATTGTATTATTAATTGATAACGTCACTGCTGTCACAGAATGTATTGCAAAATATCGAAACAGGGAAAAGGAAAGGATGATGACATTACAAAAAGCCGGGTAAACCCTGGCAGGGAATGGTCCCATTAAAGCAAAATGTTTTCTCAAACAGATGGCATAATTTTTAATCTTTTTATCAAAACAATTTTTATGGCAGACAATAAAGATTTACAGGATGGCCGGGACCGGGGGAAAGTGGCCGGGGATGAAGAGTATGAAGTATCATATTTAGCTGAAAAACTGAATGTTTCGGCAGAGGAAGTAAAAAAGGCAATTGAGGAAGTGGGCAATAATCGCGAAAAAGTAGAAGAGCGTTTGAGAAGAGGCCAATAGCGGAGAATTTACTAAATGAACACCCCATAATGCGGGTGTTTTTTATCGTAGCCCATATACTTTCCACAATCGGAATTATTTTACGGTACAGGGTTCAATGGGCACAATAAGTGCAGCAGTAAGCTAAACAGTAAATCATGGAACCAAATACAGATACGAAATTAAAAGGCAACACCAGCGATAACCGCACTGGCGAGTACACTGAAAGCAACGACCGCCTTACTTTCATGAACAACGAGGAAAACCTGATGGCCAAACTGGAAAAGCACGGTTACACAGAGCAGTTCAGGGTGGAGAAGGATAAATTGGTAAGCTTAACCACTACTAAAAAATATAAGGCTTCTGAAATAAAGGCCGCAAACTTTTACCGTTTTGAAGGAATCACTGATCCGGATGATATGAGTATCTTATATGCCATTGAAACAGCAGATGGCGCAAAAGGAACATTGATGGATGCCTATGGGATGTACTCTGATGAGGATACCGGCGACTTTATGAAAAAAGTAGAAACAGAAAAGAAATTGAAGGGCATGTAATTAAAAAACCTCCGGATGGAGGTTTTTTAATTTTAACGGGTTATGCCGATCTTAAATTCTTCTGTGCCTGGTTAGCCTTATCCATAACAATCAAATTGTCAACGCGTCGTACATAAATGGTATCGGGCATATCGCCAAAAACTAAAAGGGCGATATCACAAATCCAGATAAAAGAAGCTTCCCCGCGGCAACTCTCCATTAAGTAGATACCGCCTCCTTTTGGCGCTTCACATTGATCTACCAGCTCCAGTACATCGGCTCCGTCAAATGGTTCAGTGCTCAGTTGCAGCGTAACCTTGTTCATGCCATGTGCTATTTTATTTAAGAGCTTGTGTCCACCATCAACCAGCTCAAGGTCATTTTTTGTCCAGCCTTGATTTTCAAACTCAGTCAGGTTTATATACCACCGTCCATCTTCCCTTAAAAAGCTGTAGATTTTTACCTCAGCGTTCGGATGCTTTTGGGTAGTTTGTTCATTTGCTGTTTGGATCATAATAGATTATTATTTGATTGCTAACTGGCAAACTTCCTTTCCATAGAAAGGTATTTGCAGACAGCCATTTTTACACTAAAAAACAATTCAAATGCTGTGTGGTTATTGATAGCGGGAGGCAAACTATCATCAGTAGTTGAAAAGCTTATACTTCCGTCGCCTACCAAATTTTGCAGGTCTAAACTAAGAATACGAATATCCAGAACAGTTGGCTCTTTCACTGCATCAGATAATGTAACGAGAGCCGTATGATCTTCTCCCCAGAACCTGAAAAGCACTGTAAATGCACGAGCCATATTTATTAAATATGGACGCAAATTATTGATCGCCTTTACATTAAAAAAAGAAAGTTATCCCATTTGCACATATGACAATTTGCTGAAAGTCTGACTTATATCTATGTGGATAATTCACAACGCTTCTATTGCATTTAAACTATTTTAGGGGTGCGCATTTTGTAGTAACTATTCCGAAAAAATTCAGGATGAAAAAAGAGGAAATCCATTTATGGGACATTAAACGGATCTTGATTGGACAGGCCCCGCCGGAATTTTTGTTAGAAGTTTTTATCAGATCTCTTGTTATTTACCTGGTTACCATACTCGTGCTGCGCTGGATGGGTAAAAGGATGAACGGGCAACTAACTATTGTTGAGATTTCCGTTATGATCATGATGGGCGCTATCATATCGGTGCCTATGCAACTTCCTGACAGGGGCATTTTGCAGGGTGTCCTTGTCTTGTTTATCACTCTTGCCTGTTTAAGAGGTATCAACTGGCTGGCGGTTAAAAACGTGAATGTCGAAAACCTGGTACAGGGACAAGGCATCATCCTGGTGAAAGATGGGGTTTTACAAAGGAAAGAACTTACCAAAATAAAGGTCACTAACCAGCAGGTCTTCGAAATATTACGGAGTAAAAACGTGTTTCAATTAGGCAAGGTAGAGCGCATGTATATGGAGGCTTGTGGTATATATTCCATTTATCAAAACAATGATCCAAGGCCGGGCCTGCCCCTGTTTCCACCCGTTGACGAAACCATATTTGATGGACTTCAAAATGTGCCCACAGGTGAAAAAGCATGTAACAATTGTGGATTAGTACACCCGAACGTGGCTTCAGAATGTACCAATTGTGGAAATAGAGAATGGACAAAAGCAATTATCTAAAATATGAAACCAGAAGAAATTAAATTGAGCGATTGGTCAAGAATCCTTTTTGGCGAAACGCCACCTTCTTTTTATTTAGAAGTTATACTACGTACAGTTTTTGTTTTTCTTCTGCTCATTATTAGTATGCGGCTTTTTGGAAGGCGGATGGCCGCCCAGGTTGACCGCATAGAATTGATCGCTCTTTTTTCATTGGCTGCTGCTATCGGGGTACCATTGCAGGCACCTGACAGGGGCTTGTTACCAGCAGTAATTATTGCCATTGTAGTGGTAGGAATAGGGAGAATAGTAGCTAAGCTTGTTTTTACAAACCAAAAACTTGAAGCGAAGGTTTCTGACGAGCTTTCTATTATCATTCACGATGGAGTGTTGCAAAAGAAAAAGTTATTACAAACAAGGCTTACCATCGAAAGGGTATTTGCTCAATTGCGATCAGAAGGTATTCGTCATTTAGGAGAAGTGAAACGCTTATACATCGAGGCCAACGGGTCTTTTAGTCTTGTGAAAGCTGATGAACCGGCTTTCGGGCTTACCGTTTTGCCTTCCTTCGATCCTGCATTTTTAAAAACCCAAAAACAAAGCACAGAATTGGTTTGTAAAAATTGCGGGCAGCATAGGAAGGAAAATAAGGATAAAAAAACTTGTGATAATTGCGGAAAAGAACAATGGGTTCTTGCAGTGGAATGAAGTTAACAGACAATCTGATTTACTTATTCCCCTGGTTTTGCTTAGACGTTACAACCTATTAAATTTTACTTACACAGGATATTGGCGTTCATCAAAATAGTTACGGGCATTTCAAAACTCCTTGCGGGATGCAGGCGTGCAGTTTTGTAACCCGGTAAATTTCCAGCATTATTGTACGTGGCTGTGAACTAATTTTCAAAGAAGGTGGTATCATAATGGCCGCAACCAAATATTACGAAAGCTGATTGGTTCGCTTGGATCTCCATGTGACTGAAGTTGAATAGGAGCTGCACCATGCGCCTTATAGGACGGCTGTCCAATGTATTCTGTTCGTCCTTTTAGCAACACATTGTTTTGTACCAACACGCCATTGAGCAAGGCAGTAACACGTGCCGCTGAATCAAGGCTTCCGTCTTTTTTAAAACGAGGCGCCGTCCAAACAATATCGTAAACCTGCCACTCTCCCGGCGCACGTAAAGGATTGGCCAATGGAACATGCTGTTTGTAAATGCTTCCTACCTGCCCGTTCGTATACGTTTTGTTGTTATAATTATCAAGGATTTGAATTTCGTAACCGCCACCAAAAACAGACGCCAAAAAAATTCCGCTGTTTCCTCTCGCCTGCCCTGTGCCTGTAATGTTTTCGGGTATCCGCCACTCAAGGTGTAACTGGTAATCTAAAAAGGAAGCTTTGGTTCGAATATCACCAGCTGCTTTATTTACTTTCATCAATCCATTTTGCACGATCCATTTTGCAGGTCCGCCAGCACTGTCTGCACTTATCCATTGATCACTGTTAGTTCCGTCAAATAAAACAACGGCGTCAGAAGGTGGATCAAAATTATTTTTACCCGGAGTTACAACTTTAGGTACAGGTGTGTAAAATTCTGTGTCCTGGGGCTTTGCTTTTTGCTGTGCACATGCATTAATCATGCAGAATGAAAAACAGCTAAACAGGATAAATTTTATAGTCATAGCAAGTAATAAATTAGTGGTTGTAATCTATAAAAAAATTAGCATTTGGTAAGAATAAAAAGTGGAAAGTGATTTCAAATACAGAACAGATCTGACACTTGTGGTTACAGCAGTGATCTTCTACCTGTTTTTTAAAATATAACGACGCCTGTTTTAATTCACTTCTATTTTATCCCTGGAAGGAAGCACCGGGAATATGGCATGTGGTTCCCGCTGATACCAATAGGCTACTGTAATAATATCAGATTTCTGTGGCAAGTACCTTCCTCCATGTCGCCAGCCCAGGTCCTGGATGGTTACTTTCAAATCAGTAGAAAACCGGATAGGATCCATTATATGCCAACGGTACATACCAAAGCGTTGTTGCGATTTATAGGTACCATCAGGCCGTACTACCTGGTGCAAGCCTGCGTAAGCGGTTGAAAATTCCTGGTATTGTTTTGTCTTTTGATTTTCAAAATTGTAAGAGCCGCAGAAATAATCTTCCGTTCCTGTGCCCACGATGGTGGCAAAATCTTTATCGCCATCCATATAGAATTTAATTTCCCCTTCCCCCCACCATCCGTTATTATTTACACCAATTCCCATATACGTGCCCACATATTGTCCTTTGCCTTTTACACCATCCACTACGGTATGCAAGGCGGTAGAATCATGGTTTGATCTTCTGTATTGTGCATGAAAATAACCTTCGTCCTCTCCTACTTCCGTGAGCGTATAATTTACCTGGTAGTACAAACGCATCGCCTCTGTGTTATTAATGTTTTCAACGGTTATTTTACATTTTTTCCGGAACGGCATTTTCCAATAGCAGTTAAAAGCACTTCCTGGATTCACAGTGACTGCAAGGGAATTTAAATGTGCAAATTCGTTCCAGCCCATACCAAAGAAGGCACCGATTGGCGCTTCAATGGAAGGGGTTTTTTCATCATCCCAATAAAACCGGATAATGGAGAATTGCCAGTTACCGGTGGGGGTCATCCATATTTGCTGAATAGCTCCGGGGCCTTCCATTTCTGCAATCGTAAATGTTTCTCCACTGTTGATGATAATGAATGGGTTTACCTTCCACCCCTGTCCCAGATCCCTGGCTTCATTGGCAGCATTGGCAACATTTCTTTGTCCTTTATTTTTTACCGGATCGGACGTACCGCCCTTTCCTTTTTCACCGGTAAAATTTTCAGGGCTGATGGAACGTGTTTTAGCATCAGACAGGCGGGAAAGATTACCCATATTCATATCAAGCCCATTAAACTTGCCTGGTTGCGCCCAAACAGCGGTAGAAACCAAACAGAAGGCTGCAATGATTATTTTACTCATAATTCAGATTATTGTTAAGAGACTTTTTAAAATGGCTTTTGGTTATTGTAAAAACAGTAAACCTTTTTAGCAAAACGATTGCGAAAATCGACTTGCTACTTTGCTACCGGACAAGAATAAACAAGTTAACCAAGTCGTATTATAGGTAAATAAACCAAAGAAATAAAAGAGATCAGAATAGGTAGGGAAGCCACTATTTTTTCTTCCCGATGGCATAAAGAATACCGCCGGTTAGATGTTTCAAATACAACGGTTCAGTGTAAGAAGCTTCCGTATGACCAAGTGCTGTATAAAAAACGCGGCCACCTTCAAAATCCTGCCACCAGGCCATTGGATGAAAAGCTCCATTCTTGCCACCCTCATACGATGTTTCATCTATTGTAACCAATACATGTACATCTTTATTCAGGTTTTTAAAACTGTACCATTCATCAAAGCGTATCCACTCTTTGGGCAAGCCTTTGGTTGACGGATGTGTGTTATCAACGACAGTGAGTTTTGCTTGCTGCTGTTTGGGATGGCTTTCAAAATAGCCGCCTACCATTTTACCATACCAGGGCCACTTATACTCTGCATCTGTTGCTGCATGTATGCCAACAAATCCACCACCGTTATGTATATAGCGTACGAGCGCCTGCTCCTGTAATGAGTCAAACAAATTACCCGTGGTGTTTAAAAAAATAACGGCTGCATATTGTTTCAGGTTGCCATCGGTAAATAAAGTTGAATCAGTTGTAGTATCTATTAAAAAGCCATTTTCAAGTCCTATTTTTTTGATGGCCTCTATGCCATTTGGAATGGCGCTGTGATGATAGCCCGCTGTCTTACTAAAGATTAAAACTTTAGGCGCCGCTTTATCAGAAAAAGAAAATAATGCGGCAGCGATCAATAACAGAAAGCAACTATTTACAATTATTCTTTTCATACGTGTGTTATAAGTTTTGTTTTTTCAATTCATCTACAGCATGATCAGCAGCACGGGCAGTTAACGCCATGTAGGTTAAAGATGGATTTACACAAGAAGAGGATGTCATGCACGCACCATCCGTTACAAATACATTCTTTGCATCCCAAACCTGGTTCCACTTGTTAAGCACAGAAGTCTTTGCATCCCGGCCCATGCGGGCAGTTCCCATTTCATGTATGCCATGACCTAACGCATGGCCGCCATCCCATGTATTGATCGAGTGAACTCCTGCTGCTTCCAGCATGGCTTTACCTTCTGCCATCATATCTTTTCGCATCGCCAACTCGTTCTCCTTCATCTCAGCATCCATTGCCAAAACAGGCAGGCCCCATTTATCTTTTGCCGTTTTATCTAAAGAAATCTTGTTTTCGTGGTAAGGCAATATCTCGCCAAAACCTGTCATACCTACCGACCATTGGCCAGGTTCGCACAAAGCATCTTTAAATTCGCCGCCTATGTTCATCTCTGCAACCTGGCGGCCCCACCCTTCCCTGTTAGCGCCGCCCTGGTATCCAAAGCCGCGTAAGTAATCCCGCTTATCATCAAACAAATTAGCGAAGCGTACAATGTAAAATCCATTGGCCCTTTTGCCATAATAATATTTATCCATGAAGCCATCAACCTTGCCCGATGCGCCGCAGTTGTAATGATGGTCCATTACATTGTGTCCTAGTTCGCCACTGCTGCTGCCAAGGCCCCCAGGCCAGACATCGGTAGCAGAATTCATCAGTACCCAGGCAGAATTTAATGCTGACGCATTTACGAAAACAATCTTTGAATAAAATTCGTAAGTCTTATTGGTTTCTGAATCCAGCACTTCTACTCCTGTTGCTTTTTTTGTGTTCTTATCATACAAAATTTTTGTAACGATGGAATAAGGGCGCACCGTTAGGTTACCGGTTTTTAATGCTGCGGGCAATGTAGATGATTGCGTACTGAAGTAGCCACCAAATGGACAACCTTCCCAGCAACGGTTCCGAAACTCGCACTTTGTACGGCCTGGAATAGCAGCAGTTAAATTGGCAACACGACCAATGATCAAATGCCGCTTCATCTTTTCTTTAATATGGGCGGCTACATCTCTCTCAACACAATTCAATTCCATCGGCGGTAAAAAATTACCATCGGGCAAATGCGGTAAGCCTTCTTTTGAGCCGCTGATGCCAGCGAAGGTTTCTGCATAATTGTACCATGGCGCCATTTCTTTATAACGTATAGGCCAGTCAATGGCAATGCCGTCTTTTGCATTGGCTTCAAAATCAAAATCACTTAGCCGGTAGCTTTGGCGGCCCCATAAAACAGACCGTCCACCCATCTGGTACGTGCGCCACCAGGTAAAAGGTTTTGTCTCGGTATAAGGGCAATCTTCCTCGTTTGCCCAAAAGCTTAAATCGGGGTGATTAATTGCCCAGCCCCTACCTACTACAGGGTACTTTGCCTTTTCTGCAAGAGTGGTGGCGCCACGATGAGGATATGCCCATGGATCGTTATTAGCTGTTTTATAATCAGTGACATGCTCAATGTTGCGGCCACGTTCCAGCATTAAAACTTTCAACCCTTTTTCTGTTAGTTCTTTTGCTGCCCAGCCCCCGCTGATGCCTGAGCCGATAACAATAGCATCATAGGCATTTTGTGTAGCAATTTTTGTGTTGAGGCGGAGAGTATCTCCCGGCATGAAAATTTTTTTAATCGTTAGAAATTTTATGGAGAGCTTAATGCAAGCCCTAAGCTATAACGAAAGAAGGTAAGAAGGCAGTTGTTTTTTGATAAAAATCGATACTTTATAAATACAATCCCGGAATAATTTTAATATTTAGAAGGATATATTTCCCTTTTTAATGAATTATAAATTGGTCCCGGCAAAGGCTATTGAAACCAGAAGGGCATAAAAATAAAGAAAGGGCGTTTTTACTCTTGTTTTTACTGGTTTACTCTTATACTTTCGTCTTGGTTTTTCATAGGATATTGGATTTTAAAACGAGGCAGCATTTCTATGCAGCCTTTTTTGTTTTCAGCCCCC
>JAQBNG010000031.1 GCA_028288675.1 Flavisolibacter sp.
GCATCCTTGAATGTTGCCTCTAATTGCAGAAACGGTACCTGCGAAATATAATCCGATAAAACTTTTACGGCTAACGGCTCATCTTCAATTATAATGCACTTTATTTTAGACATGGCTGGCCAAATTAATTTTTAAAGTAGCGGTAAATACCGATTCGCCCTGTTGAGCAGTTAAATTGAAATCTGTATAGAGCAACTCGAGTTGTCGCCTTAGGTTAGAGAGACCAATATTTTCTTTTACAGTTTTTTCTTCGGGAAATGCGTCGGTAGAGTTTTTTACAATAAATACTAATTGCCGGGCCTTTACTGAAAGATGTATATGAACAAAAGGTTGACCTCTTGTTTCAGACACACCATGTTTAAAGGCATTTTCCACCAGGGGAATCAGCAAGAGTGGTGGCAAAGCTTGTTTCATGTCCTCAATGTCATGGTTGAAATTAACCCGTAAAGAATCATCATAACGGAGCTCTTCAAGGGCTATATAATCGCTGATGATTTGTAGTTCCTGTTCTATGGCGATATATTCTCCGCCTGTTTCGTAAAGCATATACCGCAATATTTTCGACAAACGTAAAATTGATTCCGGCGCCAGGTCGCTCTTATCCCTGGCTAATGAATAAATGTTGTTTAAGGTGTTGAATAAAAAGTGCGGGTTGGTTTGCGATTTAAGATAGTTCAATTCTGCTTGCTGCTTTTCAAGTCGCAGTTGCTGCGCTGTGTGCTTCAGTTTCGTATAATTATAAAGATGCCGGATGATGCCGAAAAAGAAAACAGATCCTGTACTATACGCCATTTGCGATGTAATGCCCTGCGCTGACGAGTTGAGTTTGACTGGGGAAGTATAGATCCCCAACCCCATTCCAAAAAACCGCCATAGATACAAGCCGAACGACCATAACATTAAATGCAACCAAAAAACCCCGATACCGACGAAAACATTGGAGATGATATATTTCCTTCGTTGCATTACAAATGGAACCGTCAACTCAAAAAAAACAAAATTGAGTACAAGCACATAAGCAAGACGCCATAGATTGTTTACAAGCACAGGAAAAAACATTCCTTTATTATGGACATCATATACCAGGCATAACACCAGGTAAGCGAGGCTGACCCATAAATAAAATCTAACCAGCTTTCTATCGAAGGGCTTCTTCATTTTTGCTTTTATCCAGCTAAATATCGGCAAATCTTTCTCTTTTGTTTTTGCAATCTATAGAAGCCAGTTTGAGGTAAACCAATTACACAGTAAGGTCAATAGTTTATAAATCACCGGTTGGAAAGCGGCGTTCTATTGTCCTGAATCAGTGTTATACATCGTGCAACTTCTTCTAGCACCGGACTGCAATAACTAGCTAAGCAGTAATTAGTGAATTGCAGTAAAAAGATTGCGAACAAAGACGTAGCGTTTGGTTGAAATGACTTCAAACCGTTGTTCGTTTACCAATACCTGCTGTTTATTGACAAGGACTAAAGTTGCTTCCTGCAATGAAATATTCTTGTATCGCAAACTGTCGGTTACTCCTTTTCTATACATTTTAAAATAATGATTGAACCCGGTAGAGCAAACAAACTGTGATGATAGTTAAAGAGAGAATAAGAATGGTGGGCTTATAGGTAAATGGCAAAGAAGCTTGAAACATTTTGCGGAGATCGCGACACTTACTCGAAAACAAATAATTAGTCACCTAAAACAACAAATATGAAAATGATGATTATTTCGATTGTAATTATTGTTACGACACTGACTTGTTGTTAAGTATAAACTTAACTGAAGTGTACAACGCGAATGCTTGCTCCGGATGAGGATGCGATAATACTAAAACCGGGGTAAGCATTTTTTAAACCTAAGATGTAAACCTGGAAATTATCACCACTGCTAAAATAAATAACCATGGAACAGAAAATAACTTCACTCAAAAGGACTGCAAGAGTTACCGGCCTATTATACCTTATCATGATACTCACCTCTGTCTATGCACATGTCTATGTTCCGTTACAAATATTCGTTAAGGGAGATGCTGTGGCTACTACACGTAATATTCTCGCCAATGAGTTTTTATTTAGAACGTGTATTGTTGTTAGTTTGATAGAGACCATTATTTTTCTTTTCCTTGTTCTTAATCTTTATCAATTATTCAAAGGAGTAAACAATCACCTTGCGCGGCTAATGGTTGCATTAGTGGCTGTGCAAATACCGGTTGCGTTTGTACTTGGTACACTTAAGCTTACGTCTCTTTTGATCTTAAAAAATGAACTGTCATTTACAGTGCCTCCAAGCGAGCTTCCAAACCTGGCAATGCTATTCCTGGAGACCACCCGGAATGGAAATACGATACTAGCATTGTCCGGAGGGCTTTGGCTGTTTCCATTTGGTTTGCTCGTGTACAAATCGCGTTTCATTCCCCGAATATTCGGCGTGCTGCTGGTTAGTGCGGGCACAGGTTATATAGCTGGCAGCTTACTCTCCATGCTTTTGCCTGGGTACACTCAACCCCAGGTGCTTCCTTTTATATTCTTCGGTGTGGGAGAAATTTCAATAGTGCTTTGGCTTTTAATCAAAGGTGCAAAAGACTACGTTTCAATAGAAGTTATAGCGGAAACTAAAACAACGATAAGGCCATCAATCGTCAAAATAAAAGAATATACCGAGTAGTGTTGTTATCAAACATTTAAACGGCACGCTGCTAAATAAACAAAGATTCTATTACTTATCTAACCCTAAAGTTTAAGCCGCAATTTTTATAGCCTCGTGTATGTGAACCAATGGCTTTATCATCCTTTCTGTACACAACCTCTTTGCTTTTCTGTCATTCGAAACAGCCAAAGTGTAATGGATCCGGTTTATCAAAATTTACATAATTGAGTTGTTTGTTTACTATAACCTGCTGTTCATTGACTCACCGTCCTAATGATCTTGTTAAGTAGATATTCTTGTAAAAGGGATGCGCAAATGCATCGTAGCAATCAAAACACATGCTTTAAAAAACACTAAATCAAAACATTTAATTATGAAACAAGTCATTCTTTCTCTCCTGGTTATGCATGTAGCAATAGCAGCAATAGCTCAAACCAGTGTAAAACATCAGTCAGCAAATTATGAAGCTGCTAACTGGAAAACATGGCTGTTAGACAATCCGCAGCAGATAACGGTAGCTGCAGCCCCAGCAGCAGCCCAGTCAAAAGCTGAATTAAAAGTGATCAGGCAGGCCATGAGTGGCCTTGATGAAAAAGGCCTGGCTCAAATAAAATATTGGGATGCCGGAGCACCTTCTTACCGTTGGAATCAAATATTAATTAAGGTGATCACCTGGGATAAACCCGATCTGATACTTC
>JAQBNG010000254.1 GCA_028288675.1 Flavisolibacter sp.
GCTTTGAGAATTGAGAGTTTGCCTTGCACAGCTTAGCGTTAGCACTAAAGCAGCTATAAGTAGAGTGGGAAAAGAAAGCAGTTTCATAATCACTTCTATGGTCAAAAAATATACGCTTCTACCCTAACCTCTAATGCTGTGATAAATTGTCTTATGCTGCTGAATAGAATTACAAAGCGTACAAGAGTGCGACGCAAAAGACGCTTAAATAGTAGCACTTCCCCTGGTTCAAAAAATAAAACATCAATCACAAGTGTGCCTCTAATTAATACTGGCTCTTCAACTCAAATAACTCCGAACCTTGAGCCCCGAGCTCCAAAACGATTTCCTATACTGTCAAAATTTCACCTTCCGGCTCACGGCATAATCATTGTTAACCAATACTGAACTTTAAATTCTGTAATAAAATGGGAAAAATAATTGGTATTGACTTAGGTACAACCAATAGCTGTGTATCGGTAATGGAAGGCAGCGAACCAGTGGTGATAGCAAATGACGAAGGCCGTCGCACGACCCCTTCGGTAGTGGCTTTCTTAAAGAATGGTGAACGCAAAGTGGGTGATCCTGCTAAACGCCAGGCTATCACAAATCCGCAAAACACCATTACAAGTGTTAAGCGTTTTATGGGCCGCCAGTTTGATGAGGTAACCGAAGAGATCAGGCATTGGAGCTATAAAGTAGCTAAAGGTGACAATAATACCGTTCGGATTGATATTGATGGCAGGCTATACACCCCGCAGGAAATTTCGGCAATGGTGCTGCAGAAAATGAAAAAAACGGCTGAGGATTACCTGGGCCAGGAAGTAACAGATGCGGTAATTACTGTTCCCGCTTACTTTAATGATGCGCAACGCCAGGCTACAAAAGAGGCCGGTGAAATTGCTGGTCTGAATGTTCGTCGCATTGTAAACGAACCTACAGCTGCAGCTTTGGCTTATGGTTTAGATAAAGGTGGCAAAGACCATCACATCGCTGTATTTGACCTTGGTGGCGGTACATTCGATATTTCCATTCTTGAATTGGGTGATGGTGTATTTGAAGTAAAATCAACCAACGGTGATACGCACCTTGGTGGTGACGACTTTGACAAAGTGATTATGGATTGGCTGGCAGAAGAATTCCGTAAGGAAGAAAATGTTGACCTGCGCAAAGATCCGATGGCTTTACAGCGTTTGAAAGAAGCGTCTGAAAAAGCGAAGGTTGAATTATCGTCTTCTTCAGAGACAGAAATAAATCTTCCGTATGTTACTGCTATTGACGGTGTTCCTAAGCACTTAGTAAAAAAATTAACCCGTGCGAAATTTGAGCAGCTGTCTGATTCTTTATTGCAGCGTTGCCTCAAGCCTTGTGAAGCAGCTTTAAAAGATGCAGGTTTAACCACCTCGCAAATAGACGAAATTATTTTGGTGGGCGGTTCTACCCGTATTCCAAAAGTGGGAGAGATAGTTGAAAAATTCTTTGGTAAAAAATTGAACAGAAGCGTAAACCCAGATGAAGTTGTGGCAATTGGTGCAGCTATTCAAGGTGCGGTTTTATCTGGCGAAGTAAAAGATGTGTTGTTGCTAGACGTTACACCTTTAAGTCTTGGTATCGAAACCTTAGGTGGTGTGATGACGACGTTGATTCCGTCTAACACAACTATTCCAACAAAAAAATCTGAAACTTTTTCTACCGCTTCCGATAATCAGCCTGGTGTACAAATACAAGTATTACAAGGCGAACGTGGCATGGCGAAAGACAACAAGAGCCTTGGCATTTTTAACCTTGATGGCATTCCGCCGGCACCCCGTGGTGTACCGCAGGTAGAGGTGATTTTTGATATTGATGCCAATGGTATTTTACACGTGACCGCAAAAGATAAAGGCACAGGTAAAGAGCAAAAGATCCGCATTGAAGCGGGTAGCGGCCTGACGAAAGAAGAGATTGAAAAAATGAAGAACGAAGCTGCCGCTAACGCAGATGCGGATAAAGCTGAAAAAGAAAAAGTGGAAAAGATCAACCAGGCCGATAGCTTGATTTTCCAAACAGAAAAGCAGCTGAAAGAGTATGGCGATAAAATTCCTGCTGAAAAGAAATCAGTGATCGAAGCGGCACATAACAGGTTAAAAGAAGCACATAAAACACAGGATATAGCACAGATTGATTTAGCTGTAACTGAATTGAACACTGCCTGGACAGCCGCAAGTGAAGAAATGTATAAGGCTACGCAAGATGGTGGTGGCGCACAACCTGGAGCTGGTGCAGATAACGGCGCTGGTCAACAGGGTCATCAGCCGGGTGGAGCTACCGAAAATGTACAGGATGCGGAGTTCGAGGAAGTTAAATAAACCACGGATTAGCTGGTTGTAAAAAGGATAAATTGAATTGATTTGAATATAAAACCCATAGCGAAAGTTGTGGGTTTTTTGGTTTTAATTACCATCAAATAAAATCCTTTTAAGACAGGGGTTTTATTTGAAATTCATAAATAGACATAAGAGCGGCACTACTAAATGCCACTGTCAATTGATTAATAAGGGCATCATAAGAACACAACATCTGTTCAATGGAAAAAAATGCTGCACTGCATTTGAAAACTAGTGGAAGAACGGTTGAGTGTAGATGAACAACTGAAGAACAATATGGAGGCGGGTGAAAGCCGGTAATAATTTAGATTCTT
>JAQBNG010000103.1 GCA_028288675.1 Flavisolibacter sp.
GTTGCCTGGTTTGCAAAGGCACTTGCCTGTGCTGTTACGGGGCTACTTATCGGTTTTGTTGTTGAAAAAATAGTGATGCTGCTGAAGAAGGCCTTCCGTAACAAAAGATGAGGCGCAGGCAGCTTGAGCTGCAGCTTTGATGCAATACGCATTTCTTTCTTGCTCTACTGCTCGTTTGTCAAAGGCTAAACTTTATCAGGATATGGGCCTATATATTTTTTTCTTATCCAATCAGAAGTACATAAACTTCACTACCACCTATTGTTCTAATATTCTCACCGTATATCCGAAATCATCCTTTATGCAATTGCTTGCACTCTATAAGTCAGTTATAAAAAGAAAAGCCGCTTAATGTAACGGCTTTTCTTATCAAGGCTTCTTCTTATACCAACATAAGTTCAGTTTTCTTAGCTTGATTAAGTGTTATGGTTTCTTCATAAAACTCCACTTCACCGGTGGCTACATCATACATACCTCCGCATATTCCTATCTTTCCTTCTTCTGCCATCTCCTTTAGTATAGTGCTCCTGTTTAGTATCTCTTCTATACTTCTTTTTACATTTATCCTTGCAACATTCTCAACAAATTCCGCGTTGCCGGAATGCCTGTTTTCCTTTGTAGTAGTTTCTAGTTGAATTGCCGGATTGATTTTGTCAAGCAGGGTTGATAAATGTCCCATCTCTACGTGATCACAAGCTCCCTTTATTGCCCCGCATTTCTTATGCCCCAACACCAGGATGAATTTAGAGCGTGCAACCCCGCAAGCAAATTCCATGCTCCCCAAAATATCATCGTTAATAATATTACCTGCTATTCGTATACTGAAAATGTCGCCAAGGCCCTGGTCAAAGATTAATTCAGCAGAGGTGCGGCTATCAATGCAACTTAAGATAACCGCAATAGGCCATTGCCCATCACGTGTTTCATTTACCTGCTCCAGCAAATTCCTGTTTACTTTCAAGTTCTGAACAAACCTTTTATTTCCGTTCTTTAATATCTCTAAAGCCTGTTGCGGAGTTATCTTTTCCTGTAATTCTTTAGTTACTGTTCTCATAGCTTTAAAACTTTTAAGGGTTAGTTATAAACTGGTTTTTCTGTCCATCGATATGACTCTTTGTCTTCGCCAATAGCATTAGCTGTGCTTTCAGAAAGTACCTTATGTGTATTGTCTATTTTGTATTTTTCCTTAAAGCCTGTCAATATACATTTGATGTTCTTTTCAACGGCTTGGATATCCTTAAACTCCTTGATCAGTTCCAATACATCAAAGTCTATATAATGCGTTTTGCCAGCGTCTATAACAACTGTAGAATTATGAGGCAAATCATCTAACGTCTTTTTAATGCTTGCCTTGTTTAAGAAGGAGACTTCTTCCGATAAATGCAATCTTATGAGGTCTCCCTCATGATGCTTTTCTTTATGGAAGTAGTATGGATTTGTCATGTTATTATAAAGTATGGCTAAGGCGCTTGTTACCAGGCCCAGACCTACACCGGTTAACAGATCGGTAAATACTACAGCCACTACAGTAACTAAAAAAGGTATAAACTGGTACTTGCCGTTTGCAAACATTTCCCTGAACACAGATAGGCGAGCCAATTTATAGCCGGTCATCAATAAAATTGCAGCTAATGCACCCAAAGGAATTCTGTTTAAAATACCGGGGATAAAGGCTGCGCAAATCAGTAGCAATACACCGTGCATTATTGCAGATGCCTTCGTTCTGGCTCCGGCATTTATGTTAGCAGACGAACGAACGATTACACTGGTTATAGGCAGGCCTCCCAATAATCCCGATATCATATTACCGACACCCTGGGCTTTCAATTCACGGTTTTGATCTGTTACCCTCCGCCAGGGGTCCATTTTCTCTATGGCTTCAATACACAGCAGTGTTTCAATGGAAGCCACTGCAGCTATCGTAAAAGCAGTTATTATTACATCCTTATCCCAGATAGCTGAAAAATCGGGAAGGGTAAATAAACCAACGAATTCTTTTAAATTATTAGCTACCGGAACTTGCACTAATTGCTCTTTTCCCAGCGCTATTGCGGGTAAAAATGCATTAAAGCAAAGGTTCAGCAAAATGCCTGCAACCACAGCAGCCAGTGCTCCGGGAAGTATTTTAAATCGCTTCATAAACGGCTTTTCCCAGAGCAGCAATATTGCTAACGATACCAAAGTAATAATGGTTACCCCTGCATGTATTCCTTGCAAGGGTTGCAGCAGCGCGGTGAGTGTATTGTTGCCCTCTGCTTGTCTAAAAGCCATACTTCCTTCTGCCTCTGCATCGTATCCAATCGCATGCGGTATTTGTTTTAAAATAATAATGATACCGATAGCGGTCAGCATTCCTTTTATTACACTGCCCGGAAAATACCGGGCAATACTACCTGCTTGTAAAATGCCTAATCCCATTTGGATGGCCCCGGCCAAAAATACAGCTACGAGGAACGTTTCAAAGGTTCCCAACCGTGTTATGCCTGCCAATACAATTGCAGTTAAACCTGCAGCAGGACCACTTACACTCAATTGTGCCTTACTCAATGAACCGATAACAATACCACCAATAATACCGGCAATTAAACCACTAAAAAATGGTGCGCCTGAAGCAAGGGCTATGCCTAAACATAACGGAACCGCTACTAAAAAAACAACTATACTTGATGGAAAATCATATTTAAGATTAGCTAAAACAGACTTTTTCATACCTAAAGTTTTCAACTTTGATGATGATGTAATTGAATTAGTAAAAAGCGACATAAGGCTGATGATACGTTAAACCACATCGGGGGGAGGAGTAGTTGGACTATTTACAAAGCCCCAGTATGCATCTTGATGACATGAAATTTTTAGAAATTGAGCGGGAGTATCCAATGGAGGTATTACAGTACAATGCAAAAAGATTTCGTCCTCGTTATCGTATTTGCATTTTCCATGTTCTCCTTTTTCCTGCTCACTTTCTTCGCCTTGAAGGATAAGCTCAGCAAAATCGTACCTGTTATAGGTAAAAGCGCTACCGCCAGCAGTATACTTAACACCTGTTATCAAAAGCACTATGGCTATTAAAAACTTTGTCATTAACCCGGTTGTTTAGCCTTTATAAAATCCGCTATCAAACAATGTGCAATTCTTTATAATTGTTGTAAAAATGACATACGTAAAGTAAAAATGTAAGTCTGTCAGGTCAGACGATAAGCTATCGATGTAATTTCGGTTGAATTCGTTTATGCAGTAAATTTTGGAAACCTTTGCCAGGGAGCGTTGGGTCACTTAGGAAAAATTGTTTACATGGATTGTCCAACAAGGTCAATAAATGGAGCCCCTGATAATCGACCTTGTGTCTGTTGTCCTGCCATTTATAGAATTATAACTCGCCGCTTAACAAACATAGCGTTGCTTATATGATCAGTACGGAGAACTTTGGCCCGGTGTAGTGGTACAAATGTTCAATTACTTTCGTCAGCCCTGCTTTTGCCAAGCCGTGTTAGGCGTTCGTTGTTTTCCGCATATACTTTTCGTTATATTTTTGGGCAAAATCCATCACCTATTGAATACAAAGTTTGTCTGAAAACATTCCAAAGTATGGACACCAAGGCTATCGGTTATAGGCACTTCAATTTGTCCACCTGCTGAAAGGCCATTATATAATTTGTGTGCTTCTTCACCACTTTCTGCACTAGTTGATATAGTATTCTGTTGTCGTTTTCCATTACTTGACCCATACCTTCTAAACATCACCAGCCATTAACACATTTCTTTTACCCAGAGTTTGCATTTGGCAGTGCTTTGTAAATATGCGGTTTGAGGCCCTTTATCTGCATTTTAGTTTTGACAGATGTTTTGAAAACGAAAATCAATTTTGCAATAGAGTTCCCAATAATTTTTCCAGGTTATTTAATGTCATTGTAAATCCTTCCTTGAAGCCCATTTCAATCATCTTCTCTAAGCGGGCAAAGGATTCATTGTAAATAGTAATACTGACTTTAGTTTTTCCATTTTGTTCACTAAAATTGTAATCCCAATCAGAACCTGGCAATTCAGGGTTTTCATCTTTGTCAGAAAAAGCATTGTACATTTTAAAATTGGTTTTAGGCGTAATGGAAGTATATTCCTGAATTGACCAACGCTCTTGTCCTTCGGGTCCTACCATAGCATAAAATCTTTTTCCACCAACTTCAAAATTCATATACTTGGTTTTTGATAGCCACGGTGAAGGTGCCGTCCATTGGTCAAGAATTTCTTGTGTGGTAAAAGCATCCCATACCAGCGAAAGTGCGGCGTCAAATTCCCGGGTTATGAATACTGTTTTTGTTGCTTTGTCAACGGTAAAATCAAATAGCAAATCATTTTTCATTTTTTGTGTTTTTTAATTGTTGATAATACTTTGTCAAGTTGATTAAATTGAGTTTCCCAAATTTTCCTGAATTGGGCTAACCAATTGTCCATTTCCTGCATTTTTTTGGGATTAAAGTGATAATAAATTTCTCTGCCTGAATACTCAGGTTTAATCAATTCGCATTCCTGTAGTACTTTAATATGTTTTGATACTGCTTGTCGGGTCATGTCAAATTTTTCCGCCATTGCATTAGGTGTTAATGCCTGGATAGCAATTAAGGCCAAGATGGCCCTACGTGTTGGGTCAGCTATGGCTTGGAAAATGTCTCGTTTCATTTTTCAATATTTAATTACGCAACTCTAAGGTTGCAAATATATACGCAACTTTTGAGTTGCACATATTTATTTGCAATATTTTTTTCGAGGTAAAGTGTTGGGAAGATTTAGTTGTAGTGGCCGGGCCCGTTACGATAACATATAACAGATTAGCGCTTTGTAAAGGTGGATATTTATATTCTATCGCTCCACTTTGCACTTCCATTAATAATTGCCAGCTGCTGAAATTTAGCACTTCTGCCTTACTTTCACAAAGCGCCTGTTAGCGGTATTTGTTGCGGAGTTCCTCAATTTGTTGTTCCATTCTCTTTTCCCACCCTGGTTCATTTCGCATATTCAAATATGGCTTTGTCAAGTTCTCGTACTCTTCTTGAGCCACAACTAAGGCGGTGCTTATAAAACAGCCACTGTTTCGGTAGGAGAATCCGTACAGCCCTCTAACACTGTCTTCAACTGCACGCATTTTTAGCTCCTGTTCATTTAGAAGTTCAAGCCCGCCAGCGTACTCAATTTCAATAAATCCTTTCTTAATATCTGCATCCGCCTTTTCCCTGTATTCGGCAACCAGGTTATCACGCTCGGTCTTGTTTTGCTTATAAGTGTCTATCCTTTGGAAGATGAGAAATAATAAAAAGAGCCCTTGTAAAGCCGCTAAAAAAATTGCCGACTTTCTTTTTTGGCTATAGTTGTTTATGGGCAGGAAACTTAGAGCAACAGCTCCAATAATCAATCCGAGGAAAATGAGGCCAAATGATTGCCATTCCGCACGTCTTATGTACCTGCTGATGTTGAAATCATCAGGGTATTGAAGGAAATAGTAGCCTAAAATGAAGACACCTATAACTAAGAAAGCAAGGGCGAAATTTGCGATGATTAATTTTCTCACGGAGGTCCTTTTACGGTTACTACTAAAAGGTATTATGCAGTGGCGGCATTACACGTCCGCCTGTCCTGGTTAAAGATATGGGCCTGAATTGAACTTCAAAAATTGTAATATACACCTCAGCCCCATTGCATGAATACCATGTTAGTGGCTACGTTAGTCACTCTTGCTAAAAATCAATTTTCCAAGCAAACCTGCTTCGAGTATTAACTTATTTTCCTCCACCTTAATAAAAGCGTACACACTATGTGTGTATCGAGGCCGTTGCAAACCGGCGGGAAACAAACTTTGTCGAATCCAAAAATGCCGAAATGAGGAGTGTTGAATGCTTACGGCTTATTACTGACCCTATATAGTGATAAAAACCTCCAGTAGAATCTGAAAAAACAATTTTATTGTTCTTTATCTGAATGGGTTGCTTTAAAATGGAAACTGAATCATTGTGAATAATAATAGTCACTTGATGAAACCATGAACCGTCGCATGAGTATTGAAGATTTGTAGCCTGCATTCCTGGATAAAAATCTGTGTTTGCCCGTTGTTGTGCTTTCCCAACGAACATGCGCTCATATCCAACAAAAAGACCATTGGGAAGTGGTTGGGATGCTGCGATTAGACTGCTCCAAAAAAACAGGAAAAATGCAATGTAAAATATTTTCATGTCTGAGAACCTTTGAGGTTGCAATACCCGCTAACAGTTTAGGGCTTTGCGATGGTGGGTCAGGTTCGCCTGCCCACCATCGCACTGAAGCTAAACTGAAAAACTGAATTTGAACCTTTGTTCGTCAGCCCCACTATTTCAAAACTCATATTGGCAGCGGCTTTATGTTTTATCAGCGTTAAGCCAAACTACTTTTTGTTCTGATTTATGGCTCTGCCCAATGATTTCTTTGTATAGTTCGGGGCGTCTTGCTTTTATATATCGGGCTCCACCTGCCTGGTTAAGTTTGTCGGGGGTAATCGTCGCAGTAGCAAAACTATCTTCAAATGAACGGCATTCAGCAATGATATCACCAAAGGGATCAACAATCATCGAACAACCGTTTTTCAATTGGTCGTCATCCATGCCGATCGGGTTTGAGAAAATTGCATAAATCCCATTGTCATAAGCTCTTGCGGGCAACCATTTCATCAGCCAACCTCTGCCCTTCATTCCGTCAAATTCCAAACGTAAAGAAGTTGGGTCAGTCTCACGGTTTACCCAAAGTTTAGGGTCAACAAAACCAGCACCTGGTCTGGTAGATGGCGTACACATTGTTACGTGAGGCATAAAAATGATGTCCGCTCCCAAAAGTCTTGTAGCCCTAACGTTTTCAATAATGTTATTATCATAACAAATTAAGATTCCACATTTCCAACCATGAATTTCAAAAACGCAATAGCTATCTCCTGCCGTCAAATATGGATTTATGAAGGGATGTAGTTTTCTGTGTTTTGCAACCATTCCGTTCTTGTCGACACAAACATAGGCTTTGAATAAATTATCATTCTCATCTTTTTCAAACAGTCCTGCCAAAACAATAATGTCGTTTTGTTTTGCTATCTCTGTAAGTTTTAAAATGCTCGCTCCATCAGGGATAAATTCTGCCAGGTCAAGCATTTGTTCTTTTGAAAGGTTTCTAGCAAAAGTGTACCCTGTGACAGAACATTCATGGGATGCAATAACATTTGAGCCTTCTTTTGCTGCCTTTTTTGCAAGGCGTTCAATAACCGAAAGGTTATAGTTTTTGTCTCCACTTCTATGCTCAAATTGAGCTGTCGAAATTTTTATTTTTTCCATATAATTAAAGCCCGTCTTTTTACTTGCGGCCTAACGGTTTGAGGCTTTGCGATGGTGTGAAATTCAAGGCACAAATTTTCAATTCAGCACAAATGTTTAATGGAATTCCCGATGTTCATTTCACCACCGAAGCCCTACTATTGCAAAGCGCCTGTCAGCGGTAGCGCATTTTATTCAAGCCGTTTTGTTTTAAGTTTTAGTCCTGTCGAAATTATTGTCAAGTCGAATTGATGTGTTTGTTGGTTGAGCGTAAATATATAGCCGTCCTTCGTTGTTGGACTTTCAAAAAAAGTATTTTCACTGTCTGGATGAAGTTCAGTTTTTTCTCCACTGGTATCAACGAAAAATAATTTGTTGCCGGTTATTTCAATAGAAAATGTTTGTGTCAGGTCAGCTTCCAATGCAAACTTCCCTGTATATTTTTTTAGTGTTTCTGTTGAAAGTTGAATTTCTACACGATTTATTTTATGGGGAACTTCATAAGATTTTTTGTCAAGAATATTTATAATGTCCTCTGTCGCTTCTTGAAATGGAATGTCTGTGTAATTTGAAACAAAAATGAAAGTTACATCTGTTTTTAAATTCTTATAGAAATATGCTCTGTAACCCGACCTTCCGCCTGATTGGGTTAGTACACTATCTTTTCCAAACATTTCAAGAGCAAGGGATTTTTTTAAAGCTTTACCTAATGAAATTTGCTGGCTGAAACTATACAGGTCGCTAATAGTCGAAAGATAATTTCCTGTTTCAAATCTGTTTATATTTTTTTTAGAAGTTGGGATTACTTT
>JAQBNG010000113.1 GCA_028288675.1 Flavisolibacter sp.
AGAAAAAGAAGACCTAAAATGCTTTTCACCCAAACGGTTACGCCGGAATGTTACACGCTGATAAAAGATTTAATGCAAATCCCTGCGTTGCCTGCAATTATAGACGACCACCACTATGCCGACATTAGTACACTTAGCTGACGAAAGAGAAACTTCAAGTATAAAGAAGAATGGAATTAAAATTGGCAAACATAGACAAGGTATTTTCTGTATGCCTGTTTTGACAAATTTTTATTTATCACATCAATGGCTTAGAGAACTTAAAAGAAGCGGAGTTAAAACATTTGTTGGTGTCTATTTTAAAATGGACAGCAAAGCAAGAGTCTATGCAGGACGCTACAACCAAGAACATAGACACATTGAATTAGGTGAAGCAATTAAAGAAATTCAGGCAATAGACGACCCATTGGGCTATGAAATAATTATCGACAGAAAAATTGAAGCAAAAGAAGTTGATAAGATAAAAAATCTGCCCCAAAATATTGGTTGGCGTTATAAACCAAGAGCTAATGGACTTAAACCTTGTGGTTGTGACTATTGTATTAAAAGCACAATTAAAGGAAACCGTGTTAGACAAAAATATGACCCCAAGGAACAGAGTATTTCATACAAAGAGATTTTAGAAAGACTTAAAATTGAAAATGACATTTCTGAAATCGAAAATCTACTTTGTAGCGTTCGTAGCAAGAAAAGAAAGGGAGACCCTACAGAACTTTTGTTCTTGTTAGACAAAAACTCTACTTCAATAGACCAAGAAATTGCATTGACTTTAAAAATGTTCAAACATAAAGTATCAAGAGCAATTCTTCTGCAACTACTTGACAAAGACGACAGCGACACAAGAGAATTTGCAGCAGACAGTTTATTGGAGCTTTATGGAAAGGACGCTGAACAAACTTTAAAAGATTATAATGACGAGGCAATTCAAAAATCAATAAACGATTGGCGTGACAAAAAATAACTGCAGGCAACTCTATCAGAGATGGACTGAAAATTTATGAAGAGAAATATCCCTATAACGATGTTTCCGCTGTTTTAAAACAGCTTACTTATTTAAAGCCGGCAGAAGATACTCCCGACCCACAAATGTTACTGCCTATAAGTTGGGCAGACGTAAAAGCAAAAATTGTAACTGCGGTAAAAGAGTATTGGGAAAGAAAGATAAGCGGGTAAATTTCACAACTCTTCTCCCAACTCATAAATAAATTGCGCCGGGTATTTATTAGGATGATACCAATTGCGGCCAAGCCTTACAATAACCAAATTTTTATCAGGGTTGATATAAATGTATTGGTTCAATATTCCTTCTGCATGAAAAGCCGCCGTTCGTTTCCCGACACGGTATTTACCTGAAACTTTTTTTACTGCCGTTGAGGATTTTTGTTCATGTGCATATTCAGCCGCGGCTAACGAATCTTTAAAATACTTGTAGGCCAGGTTGCTCCAGAAATGATTCTTATACCCACCGGCTTTATTCATGCTGTCAGCATTATTTACAGTTCTTACCCATAACGGTTGCAGCAGTTGTTGGCCATTCCATACTCCATTTTGGAGATACAGTTGTCCTAGTTTAGCAAAATCCCTTGCTGTTGCATTTAAGCCGGCAAAGGCAATTTCCTGCTGGTGCTTCTTGCTGTCAACATTCCATGTGGCGTCGTGTTCAGCGCCTAAAGGCTGCCACACTTTTTCCTGTAGGTAAGCACTGATCTTTTTACCTGTAACTCTTTCCACTACTACTGCAAGTAGCTCCGTATTGATACTTTGGTATTCAAAAGTCTTTCCCGGCTCTGTTTTAATTTTCACTTTTAATGAATGCTTTAGCAGGTTGGGCCGGAAGCCTAGCTTGATAGCATCATCTTTAATTCCATACGACCCCTCACTGAATTGCAAACCACTTCTCATATCCAGCAGGTGTTGCAGCGTAATGTTTGTAAAACGGTTGTCTCTTTTTTTAAGCTCCGGCAAATAATCTGTAACAGGTTGTTGCAGCGAGCCAATCTTTCCTTCTGCCAATGCAATACCAACAAGGGTTGATACAAATGATTTAGCAACAGAAAACGATGGCAGTAAGGACTCGCTTTTAAATCCATTAAAATAACCCTCGTAAATGATACTGTCATTCCTGATAACTAAGAATGCGGCAGTTAATGAAGCGGAAAGATTAGAATCTACAAAAGTCTTCAACGCTTTATACTCTTTCGCCGTTGTGGCATCAATAAAAGACAAAGGCGCACTGGATTTTTGAATCGTTACGAAAGGCATTCTTTCATGATCAGTTAACTGCAACTTCCGCACCTTATAAGCCCGAAACATCCAGCAGGAAGAACAGCAGAACAGGAGAAGAATGTGGAAGGCTAAACGCATAAAATGAATTGTAAAAGGTAGACAGGCGGTCGTTTTACCTAGCCTTACTTACTTTTGTTTTGGTCTACGTATCATGTCACAGGCCGCTACCAAAATAAAGATTAACTGCCGATAGAAGCCTTTATTTTTTCCACCTGCCGCGCATCTTTAAACCCTTTAATTAATGCTATCACCACCAATATTTTTAAAATGATCCCCCTATAAAGATGTGTTGGATCCAATACAGAAAGTGCTATGTGAATCACCAGGAAGGTGATAAGAGCTGTTATAAAAGCGGGTGCAGGTTTTTTATAACTCCAAACCGCGAAAAGAAGAAACAAAATACCAATACCTGCATCAAGGCCGCCTGCTATCAGCGCCAGGTTCTTGTCATCAGTAGTCACGTACTCGTAAATACCAACACCAACCTGCAATGCGGCAATGATGTATAAATAGATGCGGGCATTTTTCAACCCCTTCTCATATTTTGTTGTATCTGCCAGGTCGCCAAAGATCGTTTCATTGGCACCTCCGGTGGCGGAAGGAATATTTGAATCGGAGGGTGGTTGCGTATTCATTTTGTGTCTGTAGTTAGTTACTAAAAGTACAGAAGCAACCTGCGTCAAGCCAACTCTTTTTACAGAATTTGCAAGCTCTGTAAGTGCTCCTTTAATTGTGCCGGACTTGTAAACCGTATCGTTTCTATCCCAAAATTTTGAGCCGCTTCCACATTGCGTAAGTTATCATCAATAAAAATGGCTTCCTCTTTTTTTATGTTGAAACGATCCAACAGCAACTGGTAAAATTCCGGGAAAGGCTTACGCATTTTTTCTTCCCCGCTCACCAATCTGCCGTCGAACCAATGTAAAAAATCATAGCGTTGTAGCGCCACAGGAAACAGTTCTGCACTCCAGTTGGTAAGTGCATAAAATTTATAATTTCCACCTTCTTTTAGTTGTCGGAATATCTCTACTGTTTCTTCAATTGGTCCGCCCAGCATTTCCTCCCAGCGCTCATAGTAGGCTTCAATATATTCTTTCCACTCCGGATGTTGGGCAATTGCTATTTCATTCGCTTCTTTAATAGTTCTTCCCCCATCCTGCTCTTCGTTCCATTCTGCAGTGCAAATATTCTCAAAAAAGTGTTTACGTTTTTCTTCTTCGGGGATAAGTGTATCAAAGACATAAGCCGGGTTCCAGTCTATAAGTACGCCACCCAAATCAAAAATAATTGTTGTGATTTTCATGCCTGCAAAAGTAAAGGCTTCTTAGGTTAGACATAGAAGGTTTAGCAGGCCATTGCTGTTGTGAAACTCTTACTAAAACCTTCTATGTCTTGCGTCTCATAAGTCTGAAGCGGAGTGTTTTTCTTTAAACTTAAACTTAAAATATAGCATAATAAGAGAACAAATGAGTACAAGACTATTGGTGTAAATAATAGGAATGTCTTTTAAAATAATGCCGTAGATAAGCCACATGATCACTGATATAGTAGCAAAGGCAAACATGAGCAATGATATATCGGAAGCCGATTTTGTTTTCCATGTTTTAATTACCTGTGGCAAAAACGTAATGGCGGAGATGCTGCCGGCCGCCATGCCTAGAAGTTGAATTGAAGTCATAAGTAAATGTGCAAATATGTAAATGTGAAAATAAACAAATGAATGAATGCGCCAATAAGGCAAAGGGCAATGGACTATTGTGACATTGTTCCTGGCTATTGCTTTTCAAGTAGCCACCACCGGCTTTTGCGCGGCACTACCTTATAATTGGTTGCGAGGTATTTTAAAATATGCTCCATCGCTTCGTCTATATCATCTGTAAATAACACAAGCTTCATATCTTCTTCTGCAATAGTGCCGCGCAATGCCATATCGTGCATGGCTTCCCAAAGTTCTTTATAGTATTCTTTACCAAACAACACCATAGGGAATGTAGTGAGGCTTTTGGTTTGTACCAGTGTCAGCGTTTCAAAAAATTCGTCCATAGTGCCAAAGCCGCCGGGCAAAATAATGAAGGCGTAGGAATACTTTATTAGTAAGGTCTTGCGTACAAAAAAATGTTCAAAGGTGTACGATTTATGTACGTACTTATTACCAACTTGCTCAAACGGTAACTGGATATTGCAGCCAACAGACATGCCACCGTTTTCGTATGCGCCCCTGTTAGCAGCTTCCATAATACCGGGGCCGCCGCCGGTTAAGGTGGTAAAGCCCGATTGAGCAATACGCTTACCAAACTCTCTTGCCTGGCCATAGTAAATGTTGTCTTCTTTAAATCGTGCCGAACCAAAAACAGTGATACACGGGCCTACAAAATGCAGGGTACGAAAGGCTTTCATAAACTGCCTGAAAACCTTCCAGGCAAAACGTAATTCGTATGTGCGGCTTTTAGGCCCTTCGAGATACACCGGTTCTTTGGAAGGAATGATAGGTTTGTTATCCATAGTAAGATTTAAAAGTAAATGAAAATTGTTCTGTGTACTTCTTGTTTCTGTTCTTATGTTTTTTTGTAACCCGGCAATAGTATTTCATAGCATCGTCTGTTGCAATCTTTGATTTGTTCTATTTTATTCTTCCGGTGGATGAATGAAATAGAATCACTCTTGTGCGCTTTGTAATTCTATGCAGCATTATTTAACCTCTCTTCAAATACTTAATCTAACTGCCATCATAAACACACTTACTTGTCATCCTGACGCAGGAGGGATCTGTAGATTGTGATTTGATGAATACTGCCATCCGTTTTACTTTTACACCAGTCGTTTACATAACAGTTCAAATATCCCTCGTGCGTCGGGATGACAAATTACCATAATGCTCAATAAAAATTCTTTTGATGAACGGAGCGTCGCCAATGTCGCCTGATAGAATTACAAAAGCCGGCTAACAGAAAATTCTTTCTCCTTTTTATATTGTCATTTACAGCATAGAAAAATAATTTTTCTCCCGCTTACCTTCGCTACCATGAAAATCATTTCTTACAACGTTAATGGCTTGCGGGCCGCAATAAAAAAAGGGTTTATTGATTGGCTCAAAACGCATCCTGCAGATGTCGTTTGCATACAGGAAGCCAAAGCGCAACAGAGTGATGTAGATTCAAAATTGTTTACTGATTTAGGTTACCACGATCATTGGTTTTGCGCACAAAAAAAGGGCTACAGCGGCGTAACTGTTTTTACAAAAATCCATCCCGATAATGTGCAATGCGGTACCGGCCACCAGGTAAGCGATGATGAAGGAAGAGTAGTGCAGTTAGACTTTGGAAAAATAAGATTGATCAATGCTTATTTCCCATCAGGCACTTCGGGCGATGAACGCCAAGCATATAAATACCAATGGCTGAATGAATTTTATGAGTACGTTCAAAATTTAAGACAAACGCATCCGCACCTTATCCTTTGCGGCGACTATAATATTGCGCATAAAGAAATTGATATTCATAACCCAAAAGGCAATAAAACCACATCAGGATTCTTACCAGAAGAAAGAGCATGGATGGATAAATTATACAGCAACGGCTGGGTAGATACATTAAGGGAGTTTCGCACAGAGCCACACCGCTACAGTTGGTGGAGCCAGCGCTTTCCTTCGGTACGTGCTGCTAACAAAGGCTGGCGCATTGATTACATTTCGGTAACAGAAAGCCTGAAGCCTTATTTAAAAGATGCCGAGATTTATCCCGATGTAAAACACAGCGACCACTGCCCGGTATATGCTGAAATTGTTGTTGATGCTATAAACAATTAGTATGATCATTTATAACGTAACCATAAAAGTAGATACAACAATTGCTGAAGCCTGGCTGCAATGGTTGTTGGCAGAACATATTCCTGATGTAATGGGAAGCGGTTGTTTTAGTAGTTACAAAGCGGTGCAGCTGTTGGAAGTGGATGAGAGCGAAGGCCCTACATACGCTATACAATATAGTGCTGAATCGAAGGCAGATTATAACCGCTATATTGAAAACCATGCACAGCTAATGAGGCAAAAATCAATTGATAAATGGGGCAGCGGATTCATTGCGTTTAGAAGCGTAATGCAAATGATAGAAGAAGGGAACAGATGAATATCGAACAAAAGAACAAAGAATGATGAATGAAAGAGTGAATACAGAACAGCCAAGACAGAATTAAGGAATATTGAATGATGAAATATGAGAGGTCACTATGTATAAGTAAGAATGAAAACAGAATAGAGTAACTTGTTTTGTAACCAAAACAGCGTTGCTATGGAAAGGAAATTTGACTTAGGAGAAAGGTTGATTGACTTTGCTTCTGACATCATTGATATATCTGAATCACTTCCCTCTACATTTGCCGGGAACCATTTGGGTTGTTAATTGCTTAGAAGCGGCACCTCACCTGCCCTTCATTATGGAGAAGCACAGGCAGCAGAAAGCCCTGCAGACTTTATTCATAAAATGAAAGTTTGCTTGAAAGAACTTAGAGAAACGCACAATTGCCTTCGCCTGATCAACTAAAAGAATTGGATAAAAAAAGGGCTGGATAGCCACTTAAAAGAAGGCAATGAACTTGTAGCCATTTTTGTCACCAGCATTGCTACTGCAAAAAGAAACAACAGCAGAAGCCCAAAAGGCAAGGCTCCTTAATCTCCCATCCGGCTGTGTTGTATTCCCTTCATCATTAGCACATGCCAAGAACATGTTCAAACTTTTGTGTATTCAGTTGTTCTGCCTTTCCCTTCTTCATTCATCATTACTTGTTCCTCTGTTCGATATTCAGTTGTTCAAACCCTTAGCCATAGCGGTTTACAGCCATACATCCAATATAAAAAACGGTGAAAATAATTTTGTTGCTATCAAAAAGCGTCTAAATTTGTTGCATTCAAACTTTAAAACATAACTATGAACAAAGCAGAACTGATCGCTAAAATTGCCGATGATGCAGGTATTACCAAAACTCAGGCTAACACTACATTAGATTCTTTTGTAGAAGCAGTTACCAAAACTTTAAAAGGTGGTGGTAAAGTTACCTTGGTTGGCTTCGGAACTTTTTCTGTTTCCAAGCGTGCCGCCCGTAACGGCCGTAACCCGCAAACCGGTGAAGTGATCAAGATTAAAGCACGTAAAGTTGCTAAGTTCAAAGCTGGTAAAGAACTTTCTGCAAAGCTGTAACCCGCTGCTTAACCTTATTAAAAGCCTTCTGTATTTAACAGAAGGCTTTTTGTTTACAGGCCACAGGCTTGGTTAAGACGGAATTTCTGTTACATTTGCCCACTAAAAATTTAATTATGGGCAGAGGCGATAAAAAAACAAAAAAAGGAAAAATATTTAAAGGCTCTTTTGGTAAGTCAAGGCCAGCCAGTGAAAAGAAGACTACTGGAAATATGCCAGCGGTTGCGGCAGAGAAGAAAGAAGCTTAATTAGTTGAATGGTTGATTAGTTGATTCGTATTGGAGCTTACCAGTAAACAGATCAACTAATCAACGGCTCAACTAACTACGGTGCCAGCCGTTCTATCTTCCAGCTTCCCTCTTCTAAGGTATATTGAATTCTGTCATGCAGGCGGCTGCGGCGACCCTGCCAAAACTCAATCATTACGGGCTTTATCATATAACCTCCCCAGTGTGGCGGACGAGGGATATCTACATTAGTAAACTCCGTTTTCTTCTTTTCAAATTCTTCTTCAAGCCATTCCCGGTTTTTTACTACCACGCTTTGTGGCGATGCCCATGCGCCAATTTGGCTAAGGGCAGGACGGGAGCGATAGTACTCATCGCTTACCTGCGCATCTACTTTTACCGATAGTCCTACAATACGTACCTGCCGCTCTAATTCTTTCCAGAAAAATACCAGGCAGGCTTTTGGGTTTTCATCTAGTTGAAGCCCCTTGTAGCTTTTATAATTAGTAAAAAAAACAAACCCCGTTTCATTAAAATCTTTTAGCAGCACAATGCGGGCAGAGGGCATTCCATCTGCAGATGCCGTGGCTAACGTCATAGCGTTAGGCTCCGGAATTTCCGAGGCTATGGCTGCGTCCCACCATTTCCTGAATTGGTCTATAGGGTTCGCCTCCACATCTTTTTCCAGTAA
This sequence comes from Flavisolibacter sp., assembly GCA_028288675.1. Taxonomy (GTDB): domain Bacteria; phylum Bacteroidota; class Bacteroidia; order Chitinophagales; family Chitinophagaceae; genus Flavisolibacter. The sequence continues at coordinate 8,397 of JAQBNG010000113.1, forward strand.
GGTTTCAGCCGTATAGTCTTTTCGTATATCGGCAATGGCTTTGTTCATAAGGCAAAAGTAGCGGGAGAATTTTGTGGTGAATGTAATTGGTGGCATACTCTGCTTTGCTCGTTCTCTGCGGTTATTCTGCTGCATAATGATAAGAACGTTGAAGAGTGCGACGCAACCAAAGCTTAATTGTAGCACCGTCCGCTTAGTACAAAAAATTTATCCACACCCTCAACTTCCTCACTTGTAAGCCTTTACCCCCAGGCACGAAACTCTAAGCTCCAAACGCTAAACACCCAAGCCTTCTAATTCTTTCTTAATTATAGCTACTCCCAAAAATGATTATTCTATTTTTGCTGGTTCATGCAGCTTTTGGGTTTTTAAAAGCTACTATTAACGAGTAACAACCAACATGGCAAAAAACATTTTACATTGTTCGTTTTGTGGCCGCAGCCGGGATGAAGTGAAGATTTTAATTGCGGGGCAGGAAGGACATATCTGCGAAAACTGTGTAGATCATGCACGGGAAATTATTGAGCAGGAACTATTGGTAAGGGAAGATAAATCGTCTACTCCCTCTACTTTTAAATTACAGGTACGGAAGCCAATTGAAGTCAAAAAATTCCTCGACGAATATGTGATTGGCCAGGATGATGCAAAAAAAGTAATGGCTGTCGCTGTATATAATCACTATAAACGCCTTCAATACAAATCATCTGACACGCAAAAAGATGAAATTGAAATTGAGAAAAGCAATATCGTGATGGTTGGCGAGACCGGTACGGGTAAAACACTGCTGGCTAAAACAATTGCCAAGCTGCTGAATGTTCCATTTGCTATTGTGGATGCTACTGTGTTTACCGAAGCCGGTTATGTAGGTGAAGATGTGGAAAGCATTTTAACCCGCCTGCTGCAGGTTTGTAATTACGATGTGGCAGCTGCCGAACGCGGTATTGTTTACATTGATGAAATAGATAAGATTGCCCGCAAAAGCGACAACCCTTCCATCACCCGTGATGTAAGTGGCGAAGGTGTGCAACAAGGAATGTTGAAGCTGCTGGAAGGCACAGATGTTCTGGTGCCGCCGCAAGGGGGACGCAAACACCCGGAGCAAAAGCTTATTAAGATCAACACCCAAAATATTTTGTTTATATGCGGTGGCGCCTTTGATGGCATCGACCGTATTATTGCCCGCCGGGTACAAACCAACACTATCGGCTTTAATGTAGATAAGCAACTACAGGAAAGCATGAAAAAAAACCTGCTGAAATATGTAAATGCGCAGGACCTGAAATCCTTTGGTTTGATACCGGAACTTTTAGGCCGCTTGCCTGTTGTAACGCATTTAGATCCTTTAGATACTGCTACACTGAGAGCTATTTTAACTGAGCCAAAGAATGCACTCATTAAGCAATATGTGCGCTTGTTTGAACTGGAAGGCATTAAACTTACCATTGAAGACGACGTGCTTGACTTTATGGTGGAGAAAGCAATGGAATATAAGCTTGGTGCAAGGGGTTTGCGAAGCATTTGCGAAGGCATATTGACTGATGCGATGTTTGAACTCCCATCATCAAAAGAAAAATACTTTACACTTGA
>JAQBNG010000129.1 GCA_028288675.1 Flavisolibacter sp.
GATGAGTCCTCCCAGTTTTACCGCCAAAATATATTGTGGCAACTCTTGTTGGTAGCCATAGTGTAATAAAAAATACCTGTCAATAGAAGGCAGGGCCTGGTGAAAAAAGGAAGTAAAAGCAAAAGGCAATCCAAACAAAAGCAATTTTTTCAGCAGTTGTTTATTAACGGGAAAAGGGTTGGTTGAAATATCGTTACGTGTGATGACAAGACCAATTAATCCGCAGGCAGTAGTGCTGCCTATGAGGCAATAAAACAAACTATTCAAATTGCCTTTTAAAACAACAATACTTATATATACTGATACTAAACTGAATACCGTTTGGCAAATGCAAAGCGCTACATATTCCTTTTTGCGTTTTTGCCACAGCAGGATATTTAACGCGTAGTTCAAAAGCATGTGGCCGGGTATAATTAACAGGGCTTTTAACCAATAGGCGCCAATAAGAGGATCGGCCGAAAATAACCATGCGGAAAAAGTATTCCTGAAAGGAAACAGCAGGATGGTAGCCAATAATAAAAAGGCCCATTGCGTCAGAAACGCATAGCCTAATACCTGCTTCTTGTTGAATGATGTTTTGTTGTTGTCAAAATAAAAGACAGAGGCCGCAGCATCCTGCCCTAAAATAAGGAGCCAGGAAAAAAGGAAGGCATATACAAATGAAACGTCGTAAAGTTTCAATGCTGTTTGCCCTAACTGATGAATAACGATAGGTACAACAAAAAACGGCACCAGCTTTTGAATTGCATTGGCTACCCCATACACCATTGAATCTTTAAGCAGGCCTTTAAGCATGTATGGCACTGCTTTTTTCGTCAATCATTTTTTTTATTACAGCAACAGGCCGGTTCACACAATAAGTCATGAACCACTCACGTCCTTTTTTACCAATGTCTTTCAGCCCACTTTTATTTTTAATTTCTGTTGTTAAGCCTTCGTAAACGGATTGTGCAGAAAACGCATGCAGCATGGGATAGAGTTCGGGATAATCATCAGAAAACTCACTATCAATGCGCTTATGCATAAAAGGCTTGCCCATGCATAAGGCTTCAAGGGCTACACCATATGTAAGCCAGGAATGGTGTAATTCTCCAATAATCATATCACTTGCGGCTAAAACGGTCATTAATTTATTACGGGCCATTTTAGGCATCCACACGACAGCATTTTCCACACCTAATTGACCAACCAGCTTTTTTGTTTCTTCCACATCATCACCATATTCAAAAAGCACCAGTTTTATTTTCATTAATGGATGTTCTTTTACAAATTGCGCATACCCTTCAACCAATAAATTATTGCCTTTGTACGACCACTGGTCAGCACTGTTCTTCCATATCTGGCGGCCATGCTGCACCAACAGGATTTCCGACTCGGCTCGAAGCTTTTTTAGTTGTACCGCAAGTGGACCGGTGGCCGTTTTCTCGTGCCAGCCGTTTTCATAATCTTTATGGTAGATCATTGGCGCCGGAGAGACGATACGTTGGCCGGGATAGTTCAGCTTTTTAATCACCTTCTCAAAAGCCTTGTTAGTACGATCAAATAAAATATAACTGCTTTCCCTGATGCCTTTACGCTGGTACCGAGCTACTGAAGCATAGGCCAATTGACGAATAGGATGCACCAGGCGAAAAAAAGGAAGCGAATAAATATCATACCCGTAAGGAATAAAAACATCTAGTATACGGCCAACTTTAGCTACATAAGCCGGAGCAGGTCCATTACCAATTAAAAATTGATATGGTGCTAAATCCTTTTCCACTAAAGAAAAGTCCTGCTTTAAAAAATCACCTGCATCGCCCCAACTTACATTCTTGCAATAGCTGCTGTAATCCTCTGAAAATGTATCACAGGACGGATCGAAATGCACCGGTTCATTGGCGAGTATCAGCAGCTCACAATCATATCCCTCGTCCCGTAAATAACGGGCAAGCGAAAAATAGGAATTGTTCATATTGCCAATAATGCCAATCTTCATATACCAGCTATTGCCTCTTCAATTTTTTGTTTGGGGAAGTTTATGAGAATGCCCAACCCTTTTTTTTGATAGAGAAACATGCTTCCGGCAGCTACTGCACTTGCACCGCTTATAATTACTTCGCTGATGTGTTGAGGTGTACCGGCTCCACCGTGTGCTATCACTGGAATAGATACGCCGGCACTTACTTCTTTTACCAGTACAGTATCAAATCCGTTCCAGCTTCCTTCCCGGTTGATAGATGTAAGTAAAATTTCTCCCGCACCAGCTGCTTCTGCTTCCTGGGCCCATTTCAGCGGATGCAAGTGTGTGTTTACAGTTCCCGAGTGCGACATTACTGCATATTGGTTAAAAAGCGACTTCTTAACATCAATAGCTACAACCACAGCCTGGGTTCCATAATGCAATGAACATTGTGTAATAAAGGAAGGGTTTTGTATGGCGGATGTACCCAAAATAATTTTTTCTACTCCGCATTGAAAGATTTTCTTAGCGGTTTCAAGGCTATTTATACCACCTCCATAGCTAAGCGGCATAAAACATTCTGTGGCCATAGCCTCTATCAGTTTATAATCCGGAGGATTATTGCTTATCGTTGTTCTTATTCCCAGTATACAAACTTCATCTACCTCCAACTCATTAAAAATCCTAATTGTATTTATTGGGTCTCCAACATAGGCTGGAGCACTGAACTTAGAAGTTTTTACCAATGTGCCATCCAGTAATGAAAGTGCGGGTATAATACGAACATTCATGTCAAAGTGAAACAAAATTTGCCAGGAGCGTCATGCCATACTTATGGCTCTTTTCAGGATGAAATTGCACTCCGAAAATGTTATTGTTTGCTATTCCTGAACTGAAAGAAATTCCATATTGCGTTTGTAAGAAACTATACTGAGGTGCTTCGGTTTTTACGTAATAGGAATGCACAAAATAAAAACGACTTTCTTCACTCAATCCCTGCAATAATGAGTTTTCTGCTGTTGCCCTTACAGTATTCCAACACATATGCGGCACTTTCAATACAGGTGAGGATTTAAATTTATAGGTGTAGGCAGGTATCCATCCAAAACCCTTTTTAATACCTTCTTCGCTTCCATAAGTGAGCAATTGCATGCCAAGACAAATACCTAAAAACGGTACCTTCTGACCTAGTGCTTTTTCTTCTAAAACTTCCTTAAGCCCTGAGCTTTCTAATGTATCCATTGCGGCATCAAAACTGCCCACCCCTGGCAAAATGATTTTTGAGGCTTTACTAATTTCGGCAATTTGTGAAGTAATAATTGATGGATGACCAATACGCTTGAGCATATTAGCTACAGAGGAAGGATTACCCGAACCGTAATCTACTATTACTATCAAGCTCCTTCTGTTTTTGAGGTATACTTTATATAAAAGCTTAAAGGCACAAGACCGGCTTTTGCCATCAGGTAAAAAAGAGGACGCAATGTTTCAAAACGTTTCTTATACGTTTTAAAATCTTTGTATGTCTTTTTCGTACCGTTCATTACAGATACAAACCGGCTTTCTGAAATACCCATACGCTTTATAAAGTAGTCTTCCAATTCTTTTGTATCCGTGACAGGCTCGCTATATTTTTTCAATGCCTCGTCTCTTTCCAATAAATTATTACGAGCTGCGGCTGCAAGGCTCCAATTACGGTCGTCAATCCCAAATTTTTGCGGCTTATACACTGAGTATGTAAAAGCTGAAAGCCGGTTTTCGAGATGATGTCCCCCATAATATTGCCAGCCGAATTTTTCTTCCAGAAATTTTCGTGCTTCCTCTTTTGAATAATCAATATACCAAAGCGGGCGAACTTTTTTTATACGCTTCAGCACTGTCCACTTCATAAAAGAAGTGAAACTCATGTTTGGAAAAGATTTCAAACGTTTCTCTTCACTAAACTTTTTATAAATGTCTTTTATGTATTTACCATCAAAATAATTAGTACCCATTGGAGAAATACCTTCCGTTATAAAAGAGTGACCTTCCATTATGTACTTTACCTTATGCTTAGCTGCTGCACGATAAAGCACTTCGGCAAGCGCAATATCTGTAGGGCAGTCAAGTTCCGGCACTCCCGCTAAAAAAAAGGCACGGGTAAGGTTGTCCATCTCTTTGTTATTAACTACATGGGTAGCCAGGTCAACGCCAAGCGACTCCGTCATTTTTCTGATGTTATTCGAAGCAATAGCAGTATTCCAGGTATTATCAAAATGAACTGCCAAAGGACGCAGGCCCCATTCAATTGTTTTAGCTAATGTGTAGGATGAATCAGTGCCCCCGCTTACTCCAACTATGCAATCATATTTCTTATTCAGGCCTTCCTTCTTGATTTTTTGAATAATAGCTTGAAGTGTCTCTGCACCTTGCACTGAACCAGTTTTAAACTGACTTTTTATATCATCGGACATTTTGCAATAATTGCAAATGCCTTTTTCATCGAAGGAAATGTGGGAAACACGACTGTTGTAAATGCATCTGCTGCAAACTTGATTGAGTGTATTCATGAAAGAAAAGCGATTCCTGGTAATACTGCAGGTGTTGCCCTGTGCAAAGCATTGCTAAACCAGGCTATAGTATTTTCAAGTCCTTTGTATAAGCTGTATTGAGGCTTGTACTGAAGATGGCTTTCTGATTTACTAATATCGATACATCGCCGGGAAATATTATCTATATCGCGGTTACTGACTGTTTCTATTTTTGAAGTACTTCCAGTAAGCGCTATCACAGTTTCAGCTAATTCATTAACTGATGTTTCCCTCCCCGTACCAACATTATATTCTTCGCCAATCGCCTGTGGATAAATAGCTGCAGCAATAGTAGCTGACACGGCATCATCGATATAAGTATAGTCACGTGTTTGCTTTCCGTCACCGTGTACTTTAAGCGGTTGACCAAGTAATGCGGCATCAATAAATTTTCCAATTACTCCGCAGTAAGGATTCAGCGGTGATTGAGCCCGTCCGTAAATGTTCGAGTAGCGAACAGTAGTAACAGGGAGATTAAATACCTTAAAAAAGGTATTCGCATATACTTCTGCCGAGAATTTACTGGCCGAATAAAAATTCAGGAACCTTTTTGCATCTTCTTCGGCAACCGGAAGTTTTTGCGGGTCACCATATACTGATGATGTAGAAGTGTAAACAACTCTTTTTACACCATGTTTCTGACAAGCTTCAAATATATTAAAGCTTCCACCAACGTTCACGTTCAAATCTTCTCTCGGGTTACTGTTAGAGATTATAATATTACGGGACGCCAAATGAAAAACAGCATCCATGTCTTTTACACAATCATTTACCAAGGCCTTGTCTTCAACCGAACCTAGCATAAACGTATGTTCAACACCCACTAAGTTTTGAAGGTCACCAGTAAATAAATCATCTAAAATTGTAACCTGCGCATTATACTGTTGTACTAAAACCCTAACAAGATTAGAGCCGACAAAACCAGCGCCGCCCGTAACAAGTATTTTTCGGTTGGTAAGTGGATTCATATAAAGAAAGATAAGTATTTCCTTTGCATGAACTTTAAAACTATTTAAGTAGTTTATCTCTGTGCGTACATACCCTCATAGTAATGCTGATAAGCACCTGAGGTTACACCTTTTAACCACTCTTCATTTTGTAGGTACCAGTCAATAGTTTGGCTAAGGCCTTCCTCAAAGGTTACGCTTGGTTTCCAACCAAGTTCCTTGTTTATTTTCGTAGCATCTATCGCATAACGCCTATCATGCCCCGGACGATCTTTTACGTAGGTAATGAGTTTTTCGCTTTCGCCATTTTCCCTGCCCAATTTTTCATCCATCTGCGTGCATACCAGCTTCACCAGGTCAATATTTCGCCACTCATTAAAGCCGCCGATATTGTATGTATCTCCAACTTTTCCTTTATGAAAAACAAGGTCAATAGCTATTGCATGATCTTTTACAAAAAGCCAGTCTCTCGTATATAAACCATCGCCATAAACAGGCAAAGGCTTTTTATTGATGATATTATTTATAAAGAGCGGAATCAATTTTTCGGGGAAGTGATAAGGACCATAATTGTTAGAGCAATTAGTGATCACTACAGGCAATTCATAAGTATCATAATAGGCCCTGACAAAATGATCAGAAGCTGCCTTGGAAGCAGAGTAGGGTGAATGTGGATCGTACGGGGTTTCCTCAGTAAAAAAGCCGGTATCACCTAAAGCACCATATACTTCGTCGGTGGATACGTGATAAAACAGCTTAGTTGACTTGTCATCTCCCCAATGCTTTTTTGCTGCATTTAATAAATTAACCGTGCCTACAACATTGGTAAAAACAAAATCAAGTGGCGAAAGAATAGAACGGTCAACATGCGATTCTGCAGCCAAATGAATTACACCGTCCGGATTGTATTGGGTAAATATTCTTTCCAGTTCTTCCGTATCTAAAAGATTGACCTTTTCAAAAATATAGTTTGAAGACATTTCAATGTCTTTCAGATTTTCCAAATTACCAGCATAGGTAAGCGCATCAAGGTTGACAATCTTATAACCGGGATATTTGGTTACAAAAAGTCGCACAACATGCGAGCCGATAAAGCCGGCGCCACCGGTGATAATAATGGTTTTGGTAGTCATTGGCAGATTATGAATATGCAAAATGTTTTTGACGGCGATACCATTCAAACGTAGGTTTCAATCCTTCCCTGATGGTAGTTGCAGAGTTATAACCTAATAGGTTTTTAGCTTTCGAAATATCAGCAAGACTATGCTTTACATCTCCTTTTCTATCAGGCCCATAAATTGGTGCAAGGTCGCTGCCGGCAATGCCTTTTAACGATTCAAATAATTTATTAAGCGAAGTTTGTTCGCCACAGGCAATATTATATACTTGATTAACGGCCTCTTTGTTTTTAGTAAAAAGGGCAAGCTCATTTGCCAGCACGGCATTGCCAACGAAAGTAAAATCCCGGCTATGCTCACCATCGCCATTAATAGTTGGCGGCTCGTTATTTAATACGGCATTTATAAACAGAGGAACAACAGCAGCGTAAGGTCCGGCAGGATTTTGTTTTGGACCGAATATATTAAAATAGCGCAGGCCAATAAGTTCCAGTCCATACAAAGTGGCATATACACCAGCGTACAATTCGTTTACATATTTTGTAACCGCATATGGAGATAAGGGGTTACCGATTCTATCTTCCACTTTGGGCAAACCTGGATGATCGCCATAAGTTGAAGAAGATGCTGCATATACAATCCGCTCAATTGCGCTTTCTTTAGCTGCAGTGAAAATATTTAAAGTACCCGTGATGTTTACTTCATTAGATGTGAGTGGGTCATTGATAGAGCGAGGCACAGAACCTAACGCGGCCTGGTGCGATATGGCATCTATCCCTTCACAGGCCTTTAGACAGGTTTCATAACTACGGATATCACCTTCTAAAAATTCGAAATTTGGATGCCCTTGAAACTCTTCTATATTTTTCAGCGATCCTGTTGCCAGGTTATCCAACACCCGTACGAATTGAACTTCTGGCTTTTGAAGTAAATGCTCTATAAGGTTAGACCCAATAAACCCGGCGCCACCAGTTATTAATATGCGCATTATACTTTGTCTTTTTTAAGTTTTTTAGTTGTTCCATTCATACCAAGCCATCCAAACCATTTATTGAAACCTGTTTTTTGTTTCTCCTCTTCTTCAAAATAACCCGATCCATATCCATAACCATAACTGCCTCCGTAGCCATAAGCGCCATATCCGGCCTGAACTTTCACATCGTTTACCACGATAGAAATTTTTGGCAGTTTTCCGTCCCGGTAATGAGAGTCAATAAGGGCAATTTGTTTCTTATAGGTATGACCCTGCCGTACAATATATAAAGTACAATCGGCAAACCGGCTTAAGTTCATGGCATCGCTAACCATACCAACAGGAGCCGTATCCATTACTACCACATCAAAATTTTGGCGCAGGTACGCAAATAGTTCATCCAGCTTTGTATCTAAAAGCAGTTCTGCCGGATTAGGCGGAATGGGTCCGCAAGGCAAAACGTATAAATTTTCATACCCTTCTACTGGTACCGGCAGGCTTTCTAAAGTCACTTTTCCTAAAATGTAATTGGTAAGCCCGGCATGCTTTGTCATACCTAAGCCTGAAGCGATCTTTGGCTTACGAATATCAAACTCAAGAATTACTGTTTTTTTATTTGCCAGCGCCATTACCGCACCGACATTGGTACTGATGAAAGATTTGCCCTCACCACTGAATGAGGAGGTTACCATAATGACCGGCTTTGGTGCTTTAGTTAATATATATTGAAGATTGGAGCGCAGGATGCGGAACTGTTCGGCAATTACTTTTCTGTTACCCGATGTAACCACCAGGGTTTTATCTCCAAAAGAATGGCCTACTTCACCTAGTATAGTCGCATCAGTCAGGCGTTCAATATCATGGCGGGAGTTTACCTTATCATTAAACAATTCCAGTACAATAATTATGATGGTCGGCATCAGCATCCCGATAAAAAAGGCCATGAGCTGTATAGACCTCCGGTCAGGTTTAACAGGTGTATTATTAGGTATCGCCTGCTGCATTACTTTCGTATTGGAAATGGTAGAAGCCAGTGTTAATGCCGATTCTTCGCGTTTTGTCCGGAGCAAGTTATAAATCTGCATTTTACCTTCCAGCTGGTTTTGAATATCCAGCATATCCTGTCTTTTGTCAGGCAGGGTTTTAATTTGCGCAAGCGCTGCTCCACTACTTGATTGCATCATTCCAATGGCAGTATTATAGGAAGACTTTATATTCTTTACGTTTTCCAGGATCTTTCCGCGAACAGCATCAATTTCTTCTGTTTTTTGTTGTACAATTATATGCCCCGGCTGTGCATTTTCAAGAAGAGCTTTTCTTTCCAGTTGTGCTGTGTTGTATGAGCTAATCAGGCTATTAAGTGTTGGGTCATCTATTCCTAAAGAAGAGGGTACAATTCCCTGATTATCGTTGCGAATATAATCTTGTAATTGCAATGCGTTGTTTAGCTGTATGCGTTGTTCCTGTTCCAGGTTATGCGCTTGCTCTATACGGCTAAAATAATTATTAGCCTGGGTTTCAGGTTCGATAATATTATTTGCTTTTTGATAAGCTACCAGTTTTTGTGTAATGGAATCCAGTTCCCTGGCGCGGTCTTTAAGGTTAGCATCAATAAAAGCGAGTGACTTACGGGTGGCTGCATTTTTATCTTCGATGGTTACCTGCTGGTATTCCTCCATTAGTGCATTAATTACATCGGCTGCCAGGCTGGAGTTTGTAGATTCCATGGCAATAGTTAAGATACCCGTGTTTTGCTTGGGCACAACTACCAATCCACCTAACAACATACTTGCCTGTGTTGAGGTAGGGTTATAAACTACTTTACATTCCGGTTGAATAGGTGTTTTACCTACCCTTATAAGGCGAAACTTACCGTGCCGATTTTCAAAAATCTGACCTATAGGAATGAGCTGAGACCCATCAACCTTAAAACTTTCTTGATCCGGAAAAACGAGCTCGAGAGTGAAAGACTGAGATGAATCCGTTAATCTCAGTGCTTCTACTTTAAAAGATGTTCTTTTATATATGTTAAGCTCCTTGATTTTGCCCTTAGCGTAATAATTGAAGTTTAAGTTTATCGCCTCAACAGCACGTTCCATTAGTGGCCTCGATTGTAAAACTTCAATCTCAGTTTGAATATTTTTTCTGCTGTCCGACTGCAGGGCTTGTTCTAACCTGTCGTTAACTCCTGCACTTGATTTATCATCACGGATGATAATTTGTCCCGTAGAACGATAGGCCTCCGTAGCATAGCGCAAATACAAGTATGCCCCAAACAACGAAAGGGCCACGCAAATAATATATAAAGGCAAAAAACGAACGTATTTAAAAAATAGTTCCTTTACGTTTAAAGAAGATTGTTCAGCCCTTGATTTATTTACAGTTACCTGCTCCTCCATCCTAAATAAATTGAAATAAAATTGGTTATCGGATAAAATTGAGTATTAGCGCTATAGCAGTAATGATTCCCGTAGCAATGCCTAACTGTTGCGCAAAACTCTGCTGCTCCTGCTGGCGTAATTTCCTGGTGGTTTGTTCTACAAACACTACATCGTTTTGCTGCAAACGGTAAAATGGAGAAGCAAATATATCCTTCGATGTTAAATCCACTGTTTGAATGGAAGCCTGGCCGCTGGTTTCCCGCATAATTTTTACAGTGGCCTTATTACCATATTCTGTTATATCACCTGCTATGCCTAACGCTTCTAAAATCGTTACTTTTTCTGTCGGAATTGTAAATGTTCCAGGGGTTCTTACTTCACCCAAAATAGTAATCCGGTAATTTAAAAACCGGACTATAACGGATGGACTCTTCAATATAGTATCTAAGCTTTTCTTTATTACCTGCGCCAATTGCGCTTTTTTTAAGCCTTCTACATGAAATACTCCTAACCGGGGATATTCTATATTCCCTTCATTATCAACCAAAAAACCCGCCGTATTCCCAACCGTGCTGCTTCCGGCAACAGTTTGCTCAGGCAGGTTATACAAAGCATCTATTGCAGGGTTAGCACTAAGGCTGTATACCTTTATTGATAGCAAATCGTTTTTTTGAATTACCGGTTCGGACAATTGTACCACGCTTGTGCCAGTGGTATCCTTGCTCTTCTCCAAATAATTAGTAACGCTTCCTCCTTGCGTACCGCAGGAAGAAACCAAAATAACCCCGATGAATCCAGCTAAGAATAAAATTTTCATTAACAATATAATTGAACTCTATACAAGTTTAGGACTGTCCACAGAAGAGATAAGCCGGCTAGTAAAACTATTGAGATAGAATTGAAAAGTTTTATGTTGCCTGTTATTTTCATTTGTCATTACCTGTCCGGATGTGCCATTTTTTTCGAACCATTCCATGCTGACACCCGCATCTAAAAGCTTTTTAAATGCTTTAATTTCTTTTTCTTTTACAAGAGCGGGCTTTCCATTTTTATAAACGAAGTTGACCACTCCATCCGTGAGACGTACGGCCATTTTCTGTTCTGGAACAATCTTTACAAAAACGTAGCATTTAAAAAGAGGTTCTTCTATTATTTTAATCCGGTCACTCCACTTTCGCCGAAACGTTTTTACAGGGCAATAGCTTTCAATGCCCTTCTGCTCTAACACATCGGTTAGTTTTTTTTCCCACCGGGGCCTTGTATGAACGATGTACCATTTTTCCATTTTACAGGGCTTCGCCCTCCTCAGTCACAGCCAAAACTACTGTTTGTAACTAACCGGTCTGAATAAAGAGGTGCAAATATAGGCGTTGTCTTGTGACTGAAAAAAGAACAAAAGAGACGGAAAATGAGGGAGTTACTTTACAAAAGAAGATCAATTGCTAACTCTACTGTGTATCAAGGCATAGTAAAATTTTCTAAAAGCATGACGCTTACCTCTTCCAATAATCTGCAGCAAAGCCAGTTAATATTGTCTTCGCAACTATATAGCCGCCTAAGGCAAAATACATAACAGGTATATCCGAAATAATACTCACTACATTTAAACTAAATCACGCATTTTGAACCAACGTTACTACTCACTTGATGTTTTTCGCGGCGCCACTGTTTGCCTTATGATACTGGTAAACAATCCCGGAAGCTGGGGGCATATTTACGCCCCGCTGGAACATGCGCCCTGGCATGGAATAACGCCTACCGATTTAGTGTTTCCTTTCTTTTTATTTGCCGTTGGTAATGCCATGGCTTTTGTAATGCCCCGGTTGCAACAAGCCGGTGACGGGGTTTTTTGGAGAAAAGTCATTAAGCGAAGTTTATTGATATACGCCATCGGCCTGTTTTTAAACTGGTGGCCCTTTGTGCGTTTTGCAGATGGAGAACTGGAGGCTAATGGCTGGACCTGGATAAATGGCGAAGGGAAGTTAGTTGGCGTTAGGATTTTAGGAGTGCTGCAACGAATTGCTATTTGTTACTTTTTTGCTTCTGTGATTGTTTATTACTTAAAGGTCCGTGGCGCTTTTTTATTAGGGGCCATTTTATTATTGGTGTATTGGGCTCTTTGTTTGGCCGGCAATCCATCTGACCCATATAGTTTAGCCGGATGGTTCGGAACAAAGATTGATTTAGCTATCTTAGGCAATCCGCATATTTATAAAGGAGAAGGTATTCCTTTTGATCCCGAAGGTTTTGTAAGCACCTTGCCCGCTATTGTGCAAGTAATCTTTGGCTATTTAGTAGGAGATTACATTTCAAAACGGGGCAAACACATTCAGCAGATGGAAGACAATGCGGTGAAAGGTTTTGAAGTTTACCAAACCCTTACCGTACTGTTCATTGGCGCCATGGGATTGCTTTTGGCCGGTTATGTCTGGAGCTTATCATTTCCTGTAAATAAAAAAATATGGACATCTTCTTATGTATTAGTTACAACCGGTATGGCCATAGCCGTTTTGGCTACGCTTGTTTATTTTATTGAAGTAAGAAAAGTACGCGGCTGGTGGACGAAGTTTTTTGATGTGTTTGGAAAGAATGCACTTTTTGTATTTGCCCTGAGCGCTTTTTTACCAAGAGGGTTGCGCCTTATTAGGATACCAAACGGCGTTGATGCAAAAGGTGCAACAGCTTATACCAACCCCTGGAATTTCTTATATGATAAGGTGTACAAATTTGTGCCCGGTGATCCTAAAATTGGTTCTCTGCTATTTGCACTTACGGTAATTACTTTTATGTGGGCGGTGTGTTATTGGATGGATAAAAAGAAAATTTATATTAAGGTGTAACCATACTGTATTTTATTTCTGTTGATAACGCATTACTTGCAAGCCTGCTTTATATCAAACCTAAAATTTCTTCGTATGCATTGGTGAAAAGTGTTTTCATTTCTTTCTCGTATGTTGCATTTATAAGAAAACATCTTTAAACTTGTTCTGTAGCTTTTTTGTTTCCTGCCCGCCCTTTTAAGTTTGATCTGCCGCCTTACGTTAACCCATTTAGTTTTTATAATTCCTACCCTGATTACTTCGTTAATAAAAAAATATGTACCTGTTTATATAGATTTTGAAAAGTAGTACAACACAGTTGGCAAGGCTAAGTGTTTTGAATTCATGAATGCACACAGGTTTTAAAAAGGTATATATAAAACAGATTCATTAGCCCCTGGAAATTGGAACACAATAAAAGCGAAAGCAAGAAAACAAACTATATGAGAACACGTTTTATACTGAGCCTTCTGATACTCTTCATTTTTGGCTGTGCAAAAATTCCTGTGCAATCTGTTGTGTTGGCCGATGCATTACAAGTGGAAGGAGAAAGAATGCACAAACTAAACCTGATTTTTCTAAATAGGATTTTCAGTGCAAAGCGGGAGACAATTGAAAAGTTTATTAAAGAAGAATACACGCCAAAAATAGTAGGAGATTTTACTAATAAAGTGGCCAAAGAATTCCCGCAAACCGATTTTAAAAAAGAGTTCCCTGACTTGCTTAATGCGCTACTGCCACGCATAAATGAACGGCGCGATTCGCTGGTTAACACACTGGAACTACAGAAGGAAAAAATTGTTGACAAATTGAATACGGACTTTACTGTATTCAACAATGCCGCTTTTGAATTAAGAAGATTACTAGAGTCTGCAGTAAAGGTTGATAAAGAAAGACAAGCCTTGTTCAACCAGGCCAAAGCCCTTTCTAACAACCGTATAGACTTTAATAGCGTTGAAGGCGCACTTGACAAATTCATTCATTCCTCCGGTAGTGTTGGAAACAATGTAGATGCCCTGAACAATTCCATTAATCAATTACTAAACAATAAATGAACTTTATATGCCAAACAAATTTGATAAGCTGGCAAAGGAAGCCGCCCAAATGGCCGACGAACATTTTGAAAGTAAATTCTCAAGCCTTACAAGCCTTAACGACGCCGAAACGGAAAAGATCATTAACGATTCCGGCATCAGCAAACAAGACCTTGCTAAAGTATTGCAGGAAGTAAAAAATGCTTCGTCAAGTAATGAAGCAAAAGCGCAGGCCATTCAAAACATTGACAAAGGCGTATCGGCACTGGTATCCATTGTGAAGAAGCTCATTTAAACCATTACTATAATAACCAAAACTAAAAATCATGGAACTAAAACTCGTCCGCTCAGTTTTTAATCCTAAATCAACGCTTGGGAAACTCTTCATCAACGGAACTTTTTTTGCTTACACCTGCGAGGATACCGTTCGAAATTTAAACGGTGACAGCAGCAAAAAAATTCAGAATGAAACCGCCATTGATCCCGGCCGGTACGAAGTGATTTTAAGTTTCAGCAACCGTTTCCAAAAATACTTACCCATCTTCCTGAATGTTCCCTGCTTTACAGCCATCCGCATTCATGGCGGTAACACAGCCGCAGACAGTGAAGGCTGCATATTAATTGGTGGCGAAGGTGATATGAAAGAACGCATCTGGAATTGTGCAAGTAAAGTGACCGCCCTCGTTGCATCTATAAAAGAAGTTGAAAAGAAAGAAAAGACATTCATCACTATTGAGAAAGGGTAATTAATTAATGAATTTACCTGAAGCCTGTAAAGTTCTATCCTCCTTTATAGGTAGATGAAAGACAACGACACTAAAGATTGCCGGCCAACAAATGCTAACCGGTAATCTTTGTTATATCACAACAAGCGTCTGCAATACAGAACTCACTGTTTTTTCGCCTATTTTCTAACAACCATTTCAGCGTTTTAAAACAGTAACTGCGAATACAAAAAACCGGCTATTCACCTACTATCACATCACTCTTTCCTTTCTTCCACTGCTTTGGCTGTGCGCCATCCATCTTCACTATTTTAGGATAGAAAGTACCCACAGTTTCTACTAATGCACTTTGCGCTTTCATTACTTCGTGAATATCCTTGTAAGCAAACGGCGCTTCATCCAGGCCACCGCCCAAAAGCTTTACACCTTGTTTTGCTAAAACTTCATTTAGTTCTTTATGTGTCACCGTTTTTAATGCAGCGGTACGGCTCATCTTTCTCCCGGCACCATGCGATGCAGAGTTAACCGACGCCATCTCCCCTTTTCCTTTTACAATAAAACCCGCTGTAGCCATAGAGCCGGGAATAATTCCCAGCACGCCTTTACCTGCTGGTGTGGCTCCTTTCCGATGTACGATAACATCCTTGCCTTCCCACTTTTCTTTCCAGGCAAAGTTGTGATGGTTCTCTACCCTCTTAAGTGGTTTTTGTCCTAACTGCTTTGCGATCTTTTCATGAATGATATGATGACAGGCAGATGCGTAATCACCGGCTAGGTTCATCGCCATCCAGTATTCAATGCCTGCTTCTTCATCCAAAGAAAGCCATGCGAGGTTAACGGCATCACCAGGTAAACGTCTTTTTTCTTTCGCCAACTTAGTGTAATGATTGGCCACGTTTGCGCCTAATGCTCTTGAACCTGAGTGGGATAACAACCCAACATAACTACCCGGTTCAATACCTAACGCGGCATCTTTTTCTTTCACGTTCACCACACCCCATTCTACAAAATGGTTACCCGAACCGGAAGAACCCAATTGCTTCCACGCCCTTGCCTGCAAGCTTTTCAGTAAGCCGGTGCTATCCCATGTAGCAGATTCCATCACTTCATGATCAGAAGCTTTTTGAAAGATGGAGCCGCTGCCAAACAGTGTAGCTTCATTTAATTCTCTTGTAAAATAATGCTCCCTGTCTGTCAGCTCTTTTGGAACTATATCAAAAACAGAAAGGCACATACGACAGCCAATATCAACCCCAACGCCGTAAGGGATCACAGCATTTTCGGTGGCCAGCACACCACCAATAGGTAAGCCATAACCAAAGTGCGCATCGGGCATTAAAGCACCGGCAACAGCTATCGGTAACTTTGCGGCCGTGTACATT
>JAQBNG010000131.1 GCA_028288675.1 Flavisolibacter sp.
ATCAACTTCTGGTACAAATGTATAGCGTCTTGAAGTAGTGGTCAATTGCATTACTGCCCTGTTTTGGAGGTATGGTATTTACTTGGCAGCAGGTAGATAAACCAAAAAGGGGATAGGAGTTTTACGATTATGGATGTGAGCAATAGATAAAAAACAAAAGGGCTGCATAGAAATGCTGCCCCGTTTTAAAATCCAATATCCTATGAAAAACCAAGGCGAAAGTAAGGAGGTAAAGTTTAACTAACAAGAGTAGAAATGCGTAAAATTGAATTGCTGTTGTTTTTTTATAATAGTTCCATTGTACTAGTCATTCTTAAAAAAGAAGTAACCTTAACTGCCTTTTGGTCTTGACAAACTATAAAAAGCATTTTGTCGTCAACTTTACTTCAACTCTTCCAATTTCTTCAATGTGGAATTAATGGATTGCCTAAGCATGATCTCTACTTATTCCATTTTCTCATCTTCCCGCTTTGTTCTTTCCATTGCCTCAGGTTCCAGGTCTTCTGCACTCTTGTTTAATTTTATGAATACTCCCCAGGCAGCAAGCAACACAGCTGCAGCAACACCAATTGAGGCCGCTTGTGGAAGTTGGGATGGATCGGTATGGACAATTTCGAAGACCGCTACCAGGCATTCAATAGAAAGCGCTACGATGATAACAACCATAAACCGGGACAGAAATCTTCTGACACGAGTTGGAGCACTGATCTGCGCCTGCCGCTGCACTTCTTCTTCAAGAATAGTTTGTCCAAGTTCAAGAGCAACTACTGCAATGGTCACAAGGCCGATGCTTTCGAGAATTGAGTTGAACCGATCTCTGATGCTTGCTGTTATTGTAGGGTTAACGCCATGCCATAGTTCCATTGCCGCAAACACGATTAAGGAAAATGCACAGCAAATCAATAAAAAGATAATAGTTGAATAACCAATGGTAAAAAACTTTCCAATAAACTTAAACATACACTCTTATCATTTTAAGGGCGAATAAATGAAGGTTACGGTTATTACTACGGTGCTCTCTGTAGCGGGCAAATTTACAACTGAACAAATCTTAACCAGCTATTTAAATAGTTGAGAATAGCATCCGGTTAAGCTGCCTTCTCTACTGGATCAGCTCTACAAAAGATATTATAAATAGTTGAGGACAAAAACGATTGCCAACGTTAGTGGTACTTGCATAACTGGTTGCAAAAGATGAAGCAGACCGGTTTTGCCGATTCTCCGGAACTTCAGTAAGGCGCCAAAACAGTGAAGATTTGTTTTTGCGATGGTATAGAGCAGCACATACCTGGCCGTTATTTATTGTTACAATAGCCCTGCTGGTTTTTAATTGAGTTCATCAGTAAAGCAGTTCAAACGCCTTAAAAGTTTTACCTATGGTTGGCCCTTCATTAAACTGAGGGTCTTTGAATCTTTTGTGCCCTCAAAGAATTTATCCAACACCTTTTGAAAGATAGGAGGAGCGTCTTGTAATGAAGAGAACAGTGTCATGGAAGATTTTAGCTTTACGTCATCAGGACTGCCAAAAATTTGATAAGCATTATTACTTTGTAACTGGAGAAGCGCCTCACTAATCTGCAAAAGCCTTGCTCCTAAAAGCGGATGTTGTAGATAGGCTTGCCCTTCTTCTTTATTCTGGATCGCATATCGTTTGGAAGTCTCACTGAAGCCCAGGCCTTTTATTTGCGGAAAGACAAACCACATCCAGTGGCTTTGTTTTCTTCCTCTCTTTATTTCTGATAAAGCCTGCTCGTACACTCCCTGCTGAGCATCGATAAAGCGTTGTAAATTATTATCCTTCATTTGGTTTATTGCAAGTTACTTCAGCAGCAGTCAGTTTTTAAAGGTCAAACAACCGATACTTTGAACCGCCTTTTAAATGTTCCTTTTAATACAAATTATCAAGAATAAAACCACATGGAAGCAAACTTTAAAAATTTCCCGTAACATTTTCTTAACAAATCTTCCTAACTTGAAAAGGTTCTTACAATTCAAAAAATCTTAAAAAAAACACAATGAGGAAACTGTCGTTAAGCTTGCTAAGTTCCATTCTTCTTCTCGCCTCTTGTCAAAAATCAGACAAATTAATTACACCAATCACTGAAGATGAAACAACAGCTGAGCCGGCCCGTAAATGCGCTTCCCAGGAAGTGCTGGAAGAGCAATTAAAAACGGACCCGCAGCGGGCCAGGAATTTAGATGAGCTCGAAAGAAAAACAGAGTTATTCAAAGGGCGGGACCAAAGTATTTACAGAGGTGCAGGTAAATTATATATACCTGTAGTAGTAAATGTTGTGCTGCCCAATGCAAGCCAGGTAACCAATGCGCAAATTCAATCGCAGTTAGATGCATTGAATAAAGATTACAACAAAACAAATTCAGAGTTAGCCAGTTCAAGTGTTTACCTCGCAAGTTATTCTTATGCAAACGTTGCTAATTGCCAAATTGAATTTTACATTCAGGATGCAGTGAATGACATCAACAGGAAAAATTCTTCCGTTGCAACTTTCGGTAGCAATGATGCCGTAAAGAAAACAGCCTCCGGCGGATTAAACCCTGAATCTGCCACTACTAAAATGAACATCTGGGTTTGCGATTTAAGCAGTGGTTTATTAGGCTATGCACAATTCCCCGGCGGATCATCTGCAACCGACGGCGTAGTGATTGATTACCAGGCATTTGGCACTTCGGCCTCTTATCCAATGTATGCGCAGTTTAATAAAGGCCGTACTGCCACCCATGAAATCGGGCATTGGTTTAACCTTCGCCATATTTGGGGCGATGCCCGTTGCGGTAACGATCTTGTTGGTGATACGCCACAGCATGATGCTTCAAACGGCGGCTGTCCTTCAACTACACATGCAAGCCGCTGTACGGGTAAGCCATTAGAGCAATGGATGAACTATATGGATTATACGGATGATGCGTGTATGTATATGTTTTCTGCCGGGCAAAAAACAAGAATGGATGCGGCTATAGATGCAGCAAGAGCGTCGTACGTTCGTACAACAAGAAGCTAAACAACATGAATTTTTTTTACCAGCCCCGGTACCTTCCGGGGCTTTTTTGTTGGTATATACCTGCAGTGTTGATGCTATTGTATCTACTGCCTGCATCTTATCTTTGGCGCATGTTAAGAGTAGGTGTATTTGGCACAGGACATTTAGGAAAGTTTCATTTGAATAACTGGAAAGAGTTGGAAGATGTACAGCTTGTAGGTTTTTTTGACCCGGATGATGCCATCGCAAAAGAAGTTGAAGAAAAATATTTACTCCCGCGTTTTACCAATGAAGATGAATTAATAGCCGCCTGTGATGCGCTTGACATTGTAACCCCCACTCAATATCACTTTGAACTTTGCGAAAAAGCCATAAAAAAAGGGAAGCATGTATTTGTAGAAAAGCCAATGGCCAATACCATAGATGAAGCCAAAGAGTTAGTGAAGCTGGTTAAAGAATCGAAAGTGAAATTCCAGGTAGGACATGTAGAGCGTTTCAATCCTGCTTTTTTAGCTGTGCAGAAGTTAAAGATAAACCCGATGTTTATTGAAGTGCACCGGCTGGCACAGTTTAACCCGAGAGGCACCGAAGTAAGCGTGATACTGGATCTAATGATCCATGATATAGATGCGATATTAAGCCTTGTAAAAAGCGATGTAAAAACCATCTCGGCAAGCGGTGTGGCAGTAATGACGGATACGCCAGATATCGCCAATGTGCGTATTGAATTCAATAACGGCTGTGTGGCTAACTTAACCTCAAGCCGCATCTCTATGAAAAAGATGCGCAAGATGCGGATGTTTCAAAAAGATGCGTACATCGCCATAGATTTCCTCGAAAAGAAAACGGAGATCATCAAATTGAAAACCGAAGAAGATGTAAACGTTTTTTCTTTTGATATAGAGACGCCGGGTGGAGTAAAAACCATTGCTATCGCTAATCCCGAAGTGCCGCAAGTGAATGCGATAAAAAAAGAGCTGGAAGAATTTGTTGCTGCTATTCGAAACAATACCCAGCCTATCGTAAATGAAATTGATGGTTACCGTGCCTTGGAAGTAGCGCACCAGATCCTGCAAAAAATCAATTACAACCTTACAGCGTCATAGCTTCATGCCCTCAAAAAAATACATTCCTTCTTATTGGTATGCCGTAGCCGATTATTTAGCTGCTGCTATTGCATGGGCACTTTTTTATTTTGTTCGCAAAGCTATTTTAGGCGAAGTATTTAGTGTTGATTATAAATTTTGGCTGGGCACCTTTTTTATTCCTGCAGGATGGCTGGTGCTATATGGCTTAACCGGTACCTATCATTCTATTTACAAAAAATCAAGGTTGTCCGAAATCACCAAAGCATTTATCTGCGCTGTGATTGGCTGTACTGCATTGTTTTTTTTATTTCTTTTAGATGATATAAAAACGTCTTACAGTTACTACTACGCCAGTTTTGCAGTGTTGTTTGGGTTGCATTTTTCTTTCACTGCTTTATTTAGACTGATCATTTTAACCAGGGCAAAAAGCCAGTTAATAAAAAAGACGATCCAGTTTAATGCAGTGATTATTGGCAGTGCAACGCAGGCGGAACACATTTATAAGGAAGCGAAAAATAGTTTGGAAGAGGAAGGATATAGAGTAGCAGGTTTTATACAAATAACAGGAGATAAGAAAACCCAGGACAAAGAACTGCCGTTAATCGGGTTTGTTGATGATGTTGAGAAGGTGATAGAGCAACACGAAATTGAACTGGTGGTTTTAGCTATCGATAAAAAGGAACAGTCATTAATAGAAAGCCTGGTCATGCGTCTTTCAGAAAAAGATGTGGCTATAAAAATTAAAGCAGATACGCTGGATATTTTAGCAGGCTCTGTACGAACAAGCAATATTTTGGGCGCAGTTTTAATTGATTTAAAAACCGGTCTTATGCCGGAGTGGCAACAGAGCATCAAGCGGGTAATAGATGTTTTCGCCGCGTTTTTTACGGCTGTTTTTTTGTCCCCTTTTTTGCTTTATATCGCAGTTAAAGTCAGGCTATCTTCAAAGGGGCCCATCATTTATACCCAGGAAAGAATAGGCTATAAAGGCAAGCCGTTTCGTATGTATAAGTTTCGTTCCATGCAGGTAGATGCAGAAAAGGACGGCCCTTCTTTATCCTCTGAAAAAGATGCCCGGATTACTGGCTGGGGAAAGGTGATGCGCAAATGGAGGCTGGACGAACTGCCGCAGTTGTGGAATATTTTGCGGGGCGATATGAGCCTGGTCGGTCCACGGCCCGAACGCAAATATTACATTGACCAGATTGTAACACAAGCACCTTACTATAAATATTTATTAAAAGTAAAGCCAGGTCTTACGTCCTGGGGGATGGTGCAATTTGGCTACGCCGAAAATGTTGAAGAAATGGTTCAGCGAAGCAAATATGACCTGGTATATATAGAGAACATTTCACTAATGCTTGACTTTAAGATCATGCTGCACACACTGCGGATCATTTTTTCGGGAGAGGGGAAATGAACCGACTCAAGCCCTTTTCGGGGTAGGGGCCGGGCTGTATATTTGCCTCCATGTTTACATCCTACACCTTCACTGCTGCAGACCGCTTCATGCGTTACGTACAAATAGACACGCAAAGCAACCCTCTTTCAAATACCCAGCCCACCACTGAAAAGCAAAAAGACCTCTCCCGTATTTTAGTAGAAGAACTACAAGCTATAGGTATTCACGATGCGGCAATGGATGAATGGGGTTATGTATATGCAACCATCCCATCTAATACCGAAAAAAACGTTCCCGTTCTTTGTTTTTGTGCGCATGTAGTTACGGCGCCGGATGCAAGTGGCACAGGTGTAAAACCCATCTTACATAAAAGCTATGATGGCGGTGATATAAGCTTACCTGATGATGCAACACAGGTTCTTCGCAGAGCCGATTTCCCTTATTTGGAAAAATTGATTGGACATGATATTATCACGGCAAGCGGCACAACGCTTTTAGGTTCTGATGATAAAGCAGGCGTAGCAGAAATAATGGATGCGGCAAATTTTTTAATCCAGCATCCCGATGTAAAACATGGCGCTATAAAATTATTATTTACCCCCGATGAAGAAGTGGGAAGAGGAACAGCAAAAGTGGATATGCAAAAGCTGGGCGCTCAATTCGGCTATACATTAGATGGTGGCGAGGCGGGTTCGTTGGAGGACGAAACCTTTAGTGCTGACGGAGTAACGTTAACCATAAATGGCGTTATCACTCACCCCGGTTATGCAAAAGATAAAATGGTGAATGCGGTGAAGATTGCAGGCGATGTATTGGCATCCTTACCCCGTGCAGAACTTTCGCCTGAAACGACAGATGGCAAGCAGGGCTTTATTCATCCGGTTCGGGTTGATGGCATTGCTGAAAAATGCACCATTGAATTTATCATCCGCGATTTTGTGACTGATGCCTTAAAAAAGAAAGAGGATTTCTTGCTAAGCATTGTAGAAATGGTGATGGAAAATTACCCGGCAGCTACGTTTGATTTTAAAGTTACAGAGCAGTACAGAAATATGAAGGAAGTGCTGGATCAGCATCCCCGGGTAGTGAGTTTTGCTAAAGAAGCCATTGAGCGCAGCGGCTTAAAATTAAAAATGGAAAGTATTCGTGGAGGTACAGATGGCAGCCGTCTTTCTTTTATGGGTCTGCCTTGTCCAAACCTTTTTGCAGGAGAGCAGGCCATTCATTCAAAGCTTGAATTTATTTCTGTTCAGGATATGAATAAGGCTGTTGAAACCATCGTCCATTTAACAGCGATTTGGGAGGAGAAAGCGAGTATGTAAACGGTAAAAACGCATCACGCTTTACCTTTATCCCGTATGCGATTCTTGTTATTTATTCTACTCGTTTTTCCTCTGTCGCTCTTGTCGCAAAACCTATTGATGAATGGCGATTTTGAGGAGGAAAACATTTGTACTGAGTACGAGAAAAACTGCGCACCCGAAGGCTGGATATCTACTTCGTTATACGCCGATTACTATTTTGACGATGCGGCAAATGCATTTAAAAACAAGCATTTTGTCGGGTTGATTTTAGCGCCTGCGAATGTGCCTGCCGCCCGGAATTTTTTACGAAGCCGTCTGCTTTGTGGGTTACGTAAAGGAGCGCAGTACCAGCTCCAGTTTTACATTCGTTCAACACATGCCGTTTTTGATTCTGTTGGAATTTATTTCTCAGCGGCTGATTTTTTATATCAGAAAGAAAAGATCAAAAGTAGCAGGCCACAATTGTATTTAACCAATGACAAATCGCTTAAGCAGCTTGACGAATGGCAGAAAGTTTCTTTAACCTATACGGCATCAGGTAATGAGAATTTCATCACCATCGGAGATTTTAAAACAAAAGGGTACAAGTCACACAGCCGGCGCCCTGACTTAGGCAACGACTTTTATTTCTTTATTGATGATATCAAGCTGACTCCCCTAAACCCAGCCGAACATTTGTGTGCAGATGCGGAAATTATAAAAGAAGAAGAATACGGGTTTAACGTGCGGCACGATAAATTAGACCGCCTGGTTTACATCTATACCAAAAATCCTCCGGTTGTTACACCACCTCATAAAACAATTGTACAGCGCATTGACACCCTGGTAATTCCGGATGTGCTATTCGCTACGAATAGCTATGCATTAAATAAGCAAGCTAATAGTTTGTTGGACAGTTTTATTACTCAAGCGAAAACCTTACAGATAGATTCTGCTGTGGTAGAAGGGCATACGGATAACCAGGGAAGTAGTACGTTAAATCAAAAGCTTTCCGAAAATAGGGCAGCCTCAGTTGCGCATTATTTACAGCCTCAATTTAATAAGTCATTATTCATCCGCGGCCTGGCCAGCGAAAAGCCTGTTGCGGATAACCGCACTGCTATCGGGCGACAAAAGAACCGCCGGGTGGAAATTTATATTTATGTTCGTGAGTAGATACTTAGTACTCTGCGGAGTAAGATTATTTATCTGCTGTTTTAAATTTTACCAAGCAATCAAAACACTCACGATATGATACTTCTTCAGGACAATAACGGTGGCGCCATGTTTAATTTTATTGCCAACTACTGGTGGCTGCTGGTTCTATTGGTTATTATTTTTAGCGGTTTATTTACCGTCAACCAGGGCTATGTTGGCGTTATCACCATGTTTGGCAAGTACCGCCGCCCGGCCCGGCCGGGATTGAATTTTAAAATACCATTGCTGGAGCAGGTGTATAAAAAAGTATCCATCCAAAACCGCTCGGTGGAGATGGAGTTCCAGGCGGTAACACAGGACCAGGCCAACGTTTATTTTAAAAGCATGCTTCTTTATTCTGTACAAAATGCCGATGAAGAAACTATCAAAAGAGTAGCCTTTAAATTTATTGCCGAAAGAGATCTGATGCAGGCTTTAGTGCGAACCATTGAAGGAAATATCCGCTCATATGTGGCTACCCGCAAACAGGCAGAAGTGCTGGGTTTACGCAAGGAAATTGTAGAATACGTGAAAATAGAAATAGACCAGACCTTAGAAAGCTGGGGGTATCATTTGCAGGATCTTCAGATCAACGACATTACGTTTGATAAAGTAATTCTTGACTCAATGAGTAAGGTGGTGGCATCTAACAACCTGAAGGCGGCTGCTGAAAACGAAGGACAGGCAACATTAATTACAAAAACAAAAAATGCGGAGGCAGAAGGTAATGCCATTAAAATTGCTGCTGAAGCTGAAAGGGAAGCTGCCCGCTTGCGTGGACAAGGTGTGGCACTTTTCCGGAAAGAGGTTGCTGCGGGTATGACAGAAGCTGCTGAGCAAATGAAGCAGGCGAACCTTGATACCAATGTAATTTTATTCAGCATGTGGACAGAAGCCGTGAAGAATTTCGCCGAGTATGGAAAAGGCAACGTTATTTTCTTGGATGGCAGCCCTGATGGAATGGAAAAAACGATGAAGCAGATACAGGCTTTAATGATAAAGCAAGCTGGAACAAGTAGCTACTCGCAGGGTGTAGATATTCAATCGTAAAATTTTTTACGTCGGTTGGGTAGAATTTTTGGCGAGAAGCGATAAGAAAGTAAAAGAGTGCGACGCAAGAGAAGTTTCATAGTAGCACTTCCGCTTGGTTCAAAAATATTTTCTATTAAATAGTTGCATAAAAATTTATAATAAGGGCAAAACGTTAAATGTCACACTGCGTGTGGCATTTTTTTATGCAGCCTTTTATATCATTGCAAAATATAAGCACTTAAACCACGTTACTTTTACCACAAAAGAAGATTCCGCATGTTCAATTTGTTTTTTCTGCTTCAAACCGATACCGCAACCGGCCTTGCCGTTAATGCTGCTGCTACAGCAAAGGGTGTTAGCTTAATTGAATTACTTACACTCGGGGGCTGGATAATGATTCCCCTTACCGTACTGTTTTTAATTACCATTTTCGTTTTCTTTGAACGCTACCTTTCCATCCGCAAGGCATCTGCTATTGATGCCAACTTCATGAATATTATTCGCGACCACATTGTAAACGGTAATGTAACGGCGGCCCGCAGCTTTGCCAAGAATATGGCTAATCCTGTAGCCCGTATCATTGATAAAGGCATCCAGCGCTTAGGCAAACCAATTGAAAATATTGAACGAAGCATGGAAAATGTAGGCAAGCTGGAAGTATATAACATGGAAAGGAACCTCTCCATCTTATCACTAATTGCGGGCATTGCGCCTATGTTTGGTTTCCTGGGAACCATCATCGGTATGTTCCAGTTGTTTTACAGTTTGGCTGCCGGTGGCGACTTTACTATTCAAACGATGGCAAATGGTATTTATACAAAAGTAATTACCTCCGCCACCGGTTTGATCATAGGCTTGCTTGCTTACATTGCACATAATTTTTTAAGTACGCAGGTAGATAAAACAGCAAATAAAATGGAGTCGGCCAGCTCGGAGTTCTTAGATATTTTACAGGAGCCGACGAAATAGTTTCGGGTTTGGCGTTTAGGGTTTGGGGTTATCGTGTTATGCGACGCTTACTTCTTTCCTCCTTTTAACGCTTAGCTTTTTTTGGACCCAACGGACGGAATATCTATTTAGCTTTTGTTGCGTCGCACTCTTGTACGTTCTTATCGGCATGCAACCGGAAAATAATTCGTGTAATTCATTTCATAATTCGTGTTTACAATGAACATCAGAAGAAAATTAAAGGCACACGCCGAACCACATACAGGACCGTTGAATGATATCTTATTCATTCTGCTTCTGTTCTTTTTGATCACTTCCACCTTGGCCAACCCTAACCTGGTGAAAGTTAATAATCCGAAAGGTTCAAAAGACTCAAGAGCAAAACAGGATATTATTGTTTCCATTGATAAGGAAAACAAATTTTTTATCGGTAGTACATCAGTACAAAGTTTTATGATTGATTCACTGATCAAGGAGCAGATCATTAAAGCAAAACAAAAAGTAGATACGCCTTCAGTGGTCATTAACGCAGATACGACTGCGTACTATGGTGAAGTTTTCCGCATTATGCGTATAGCCAAACAAAATGGAGCCAAGGTTTCAGCGTTGGTGAAGTAGTGAGTGGTGAATGGTCAGTGGTGAGTGATTCCTGCTAAGTCCATTACTTACCGTTCACAACCTTCAGCATCCGGTCTTTCCCCTGCATATCTTTTCTCAATTCTACGTTTTGATAGCCTTCTGCTTTGAAGAGACTTATTACTCCTTCTCCTAAGGCTTCATGAATTTCTAAATAAATACAACCGTTTTCATAAAGCCTTTTCCTGGCGAAATGTGCAATGGCTTTATAAAAAAGAAGGGGATCATCATTCGGTACAAACAAGGCTATATGCGGTTCGTAGCCAACCACGTTTTGTTGCATTGCTGTACTATCACTTAAAGGAATATAAGGCGGGTTGCTAACGATAATATCTACTGTTGGTAAAAATTTTTGCTGGGCCTCATCCAAAAAATTGGCGCCTTGAAAGTCAACCCGAATGTCAAGTGCAGCGCCGTTCCTCCTGGCAACATTTAAGGCCTCCTCACTTGTATCGCACCCCCAGACTTCGGCTTTTGGTAACATTTTTTTTAGTGCCAGTGCAATGCAGCCACTGCCTGTACCAATGTCTAAAATTTTTAATTGTGTAGTTACATCAGCATCGGTTGCCTCTTTTGGAAAAACATCAATGCCTGATGCTTTCATGTCTTTAACTACCCAGTCAACCAGCTCTTCTGTTTCAGGGCGGGGAATTAAAACCGCCTTGTCAACATATAGTTCCATACCGTAAAACCAACTCTTATTCATGATGTATTGTATAGGTTCGTGCTGCAGTAAGCGTTCAATATATTTACCTATCTTATTTTCCTGGTTAACTGTAATTTCTTCTTCTTTGTTCATCATAATTTCTGTTCCTGCAAAGCCAATACAATCTTCTAAAACCAGCAAAGCAATATTGGCACTTTCATTATCATCGTAAATAGTTCCTAACCGTTCCATTAACCATTTTTTGGCCTCCTTAACTTTCATATCCCAAACTTAAACCTTTCTTTATTTTTGGTTCCATTTGGCCAATCATGATATATATATGCAACGGTGTATTCAGCTTGCAAAGCTGGCAGGCGGAGATGTGTCGCCAAACCCGATGGTAGGTTCTGTTTTAGTTTACAAGACTCAAATAATAGGAGAGGGCTACCACCAACAGTATGGAGGTCCTCATGCAGAAGTAGCTTGCCTTGCATCGGTAAAAAATGAGCATTTGCATTTAATCAGTCAATCTGTTTTATACGTTTCACTTGAGCCTTGCGCTCATTGGGGTAAGACTCCACCCTGCGCTGATTTAATAATAGAGAAAAAAATACCAAATGTGATTGTTGGTTGCAGAGACCCTTTTGCAGAAGTGAATGGAAAAGGAATTGAAAAATTGAAAGCCGCTGGTGTTAACGTAGAAGTAGGAATATTGGAAAATGAATGTATAGAACTGAATAAGCGGTTTTTTACGTTTCATAACAAAAAACGGCCTTATGTTGTTTTGAAATGGGCACAATCGTTAGATAACAAAATATCTAAGACTGATGATACCCGTTTGCTTATTTCTAATGAGCACTCAAATAGAATTGTTCACAAATGGCGTAGTGAAGAAGCGGCCATTGTAGTAGGAACCAATACGGCTTTGTTAGATGATCCACAGTTAGGAACAAGGCTTTGGCCGGGTAAAAATCCAATTCGCATTGTGGTTGATATGAACCTTCGCCTGTCATCTTCCCTACAGGTATTTGATGGCGCCATTCCTACAATCGTTTTCAATAAACACCAACACAGTTTGCCAACTGAAAAAATTGAAATTAAAAATCTAACCGGGGTTCATTACTACCAGCTTTCCGGCGATGCGGACCTTATTCATCAAATGCTAGATGGTTTGTACGAATTAGACATTCAAAGCATTTTGGTAGAAGGCGGCGCACAATTACTGCAATCATTTATTAATGAAGGTTGGTGGGATGAAGCAAGGGTAATCACCAATGAGCAATTGACAATAAGCAAGGGTTTACAGGCACCTCAACTTTCCAATCATCAATTAGTAAAATCACAAACCTTGCTTACAGACACGATCAGCTTTTATCAAAGTTCCAGCCGCTAAATCTGAAATAAAAAAAAGCAAATCCATATCCTTGCATGACACATTACAACACTATTTCAACGCCTTCGCAAACAGAGTTTAAAGACAGGGGCAGCCGCTTTATAGCGTATGTATTTCCAATAGCGTCAGTTGATGACTTTAAAAAGAGGTTGAAGGATTTAAAAGAAGAGCATCCCAAAGCAGCGCATCACTGCTTTGCCTATCGTATAGGATGGGATGGAAATAACTTCCGCTCAACTGATGATGGCGAACCTTCAGGCAGTGCAGGTAAACCAATACTTGGCCAAATTGATAGCAGGAACATTACCAACGTAGCGGTAGTAGTGGTTCGTTATTTTGGCGGTACTTTACTGGGTGTGCCGGGTTTAATAAATGCTTATAAAACTTCGGCATCTCTTGCGTTACAGTTAACGCCTATTACCGAAAAACCCATTTTAGTGCAATATGTACTAGAATTTGATTATACTTTGATGAATGACGTGATGACTTTTAT